>JBMNTM010000020.1:0-16808 GCA_050945735.1 Desulfosporosinus sp. | reverse complement strand
AATAAGATATTATTCTTGACAGAGGAATTATCGTATGATAGAGTATTGGAGCAATGGATTAAAATTACAGTGTCTTACCGTTGTCTGGGAGGTGTTCGTGAATGCGTGTTGGAATTACATTAGCATGTACGGATTGCAAACACCGTAACTATGCTACTACAAAAAATAAGAAAAATAACCCTGACCGTTTGGAAGTTCAAAAGTTTTGTAAGTTTTGTAAAACTCATACTCTTCATAAAGAAACAAAGTAATTTTTTTTTGCATGGTTTAAAACTGTACGCCAGGAAGCGTTGTCATAGTGCCGATGATATTCGATGTCTTGTTAAGGAAGTGAAGTGATGGGCGCGGTTAAGAAACCAAAGCCAGCCAGTACCCAGCGACAGGTAGATAAGGCGGCGGAGTATTTCAGTGGAGCTTTGAGCGAGTTAAAGAAAGTTCATTGGCCAAACCGAAGGCAGTTAATCGCCTACACAGGAGTTGTGTTTTTTGCGGTAGCTATTGTATCCATTATGATGTGGATTGTGGATAGCGGTTTAAGTCTGGCCTTGACCAAGCTACTGCCTAACTTATGAGATCCTGCGTCAGTGTCTGAGGAGGTCTTCGAGAAATGGCAAAAGACTGGTATGTTATTCATACTTATTCCGGCTATGAGAACAAAGTAAAGATGAATCTCGAAAAACGAGTCGAGTCCATGAACATGGGAGAAAAGATTTTTCGTGTGCTCGTTCCCATGGAAGATGAAATCGAGTTCAAGAATGGGAAACAAAAAATATCTAAACGCAAGGTATATCCAGGCTATGTACTCGTGGAAATGGAAATGACTGACGATTCTTGGTATGTTGTGCGTAATACGCCTGGTGTTACAGGGTTTGTGGGCACCGGATCGAAGCCGATTCCGTTACTGGATAAAGAGGTTATCAGTATTCTTCAACAAATGGGCATGGATGAGATTCGCACGCGAATTAATTTTGAAATCGATCAGAAAGTTCAGGTCATTGCGGGACCGTTCAAGGAATTTGTTGGAGTGGTTCGCGAGATTCTTCCAGATAAAGGCAAGTTGCGGGTAGAAGTATCTATGTTTGGTCGGGAGACTCCCGTTGAATTGGAGTTTGGGCAGGTACAGAAACTTGAATAAGGGTAATAAATTTATTCTGATAAGGAGGTGTAATGACAATGGCAAAAAAAGTAATTGGGTTGGTAAAATTAGCGATTAATGCAGGAAAAGCCACACCGGCACCTCCAATAGGTCCGGCACTGGGTCAGCATGGTGTTAACATTATGGCTTTCTGTAAAGAATACAATGAGCGCACTAAGGATCAAGCAGGACTAATCATTCCTGTAGAAATTACAGTGTATGAAGATCGTTCCTTTAGCTTTATTACCAAAACGCCACCTGCTGCAGAATTATTAAAAAAAGCGGCTAATATCGATTCCGGTTCAGCTGAACCAAATCGTCAAAAGGTAGCGAATGTTCCACAATCAAAGGTTCGCGAGATTGCAAACATCAAGATGAAGGATTTGAATGCTGCAAGTATCGAGGCAGCAATGCGTATGATTGAAGGGACAGCACGGAGTATGGGAATTACTATCACTGAAGGCTAGTAATAGATGTCTTGGTTTACTTATCCTACAGCGAGTATTTGACCAGTAATCCGATAATTTAGTTTGTGGGAGGGCTAAGCCCGTATTACCACAAGGAGGTTAATAGAATGGCAAAGGTAGGAAAAAATTATAAAGAGGCTCTAAAATCTTTTGATCGTACTTATTATTATGAACCCCTTGAGGCTCTAACAATAGTTAAAAATAATGCAAAAGCAAAGTTTGACGAGACTGTTGAAGCCGCATTTAAATTAAGCATTGACACACGTCATGCAGACCAACAAATTCGTGGTGCAATTGTTCTTCCCAATGGAACAGGAAAAACCAGGTCAGTGTTAGTATTTGCTAAAGGGGAAAAGGCTAAGGAAGCAGAATTAGCCGGTGCAGATTTTGTCGGTGCTGAAGATATGATTGCTAAGATTCAGGAAGGATGGTTTGGTTTTGAAGTAGTAGTTGCAACGCCTGATATGATGGGAATGGTTGGTAAGTTGGGCCGTATTCTCGGACCCAAAGGCCTTATGCCTAACCCGAAAACCGGTACGGTTACTTTTGATGTAGCACGGGCGATCAAAGAGATCAAAGCTGGCAAGATAGAATATCGTGCGGAGAAGGCCGGAATTATCCATGCGCCAATCGGTAAAGCATCATTCTCTGTTGAGAAACTGCTAGAAAACTTTCGTACGTTAGCAGAGACAATTATTAAGGCTAAGCCTGCTGCTGCTAAGGGCCAATTTATTCGCAGTGTCACAGTGACCTCGACTATGGGGCCTGGTGTGCGTATTAACCCTCTAAAAGTACTGTCATAAGAGTATTCTCTTGACAGGAGCCTACATTTGGGATAGGCTTAGCACTAATTGAATAAAGTCCACTGTAGAAAGCAGGTGCTGTAAGGCTTAATGTCCTGCCGAGGTTGGAAATTATACTAATGGATATTTCTTTGGCATTCTTAACCTCTGCAAATGCGGAGGTTTTTCTACTATAGGGACTTTGATTCAGATAGTCCCTTCTCGCCGTCCGTGGCTGCAGGGACACTCGGCCATCCGTGGCCATCGGTCCCCTCTCGCCATCCGTGGCTACGGGGACACTTGGACATCCGTGTCCATCGGTCCCCTCTCGCTATCCGTGGCTACAGGGACACTCGGCCATCCATGGCCATCGCTTGGTGAGAGCTAAGTTCCTTTATAAGATATCTGAAGGAAGGAGGTACATATAATGCTTAATATCGAAGAAAAAAGTAAATTGGTTTCAGACATTAAGGAAAAGTTTCAACAAGCCTCAGGGATAGTCATCGCTGACTACCGTGGTTTGACCGTTGCCCAAGTTACGCAATTGCGTGCTAAATTGCGTCTTGCAGGAGTAGAGTACAAGGTATTGAAAAACACACTTGTACGTCGCGCCGCCGATGAACTTGGGGTCGAAGGCTTGGATCCTTATCTTAAAGGGCCGACTGCACTTGCCTTTAGTGCAGATCCTGTCGCTCCAGCCAAAGTTTTGCAAGAGTTTATTAAAGTTAACAAACTGAAAAATTTTAAAATCAAAGCTGTGCTACTTGAGGGAAAAGTAATGGGGCCTGAGGGTGTAAAAGCTCTTGCTGATCTTCCCTCTCGCGAAGTGCTGCTGGCTATGGTCCTGCGTGGTATGCAAGCGCCGCTTACCAGTATGGCCAACGTTCTCCAAGGGCCGATTCGAAAAATGGGCTATGCTTTAGAAGAAGTGCGTAAACTCAAGGCAGCTCAGTGAACTTATTTCATCTAAAGCTGAATCGCATAAGTAACTACTAATTGAAGCAGGTATACATTTCTTAGAACTATTTATAAGGGGGAAAAAATAATGTCAAAAGTAAATGAAATTATTGAAACCGTTAAAGGTTTAACTGTCCTTGAACTATCTGAACTTGTTAAAGCGTTTGAAACAGAATTCGGTGTAAGTGCATCTGCTCCGGTAGCAGTTGTCGGAGGAGCAGGAGCAGCAGCAGCAGCAGCGCCTGGAGTTGAAGAAGCAGAAGAAAAAACAGAGTTTGATGTTATACTTGTTAACTTTGGACAATCGAAAATCAATGTAATCAAAATTGTTCGTGAAATAACCGGATTAGGTCTGAAAGAGGCTAAAGAACTCGTTGACAACGCGCCAAAGGCAGTTAAAGAAAAGGTTACCAAAGACGAAGCTGAAGCTTTGAAGGCTAAATTAACTGAAGCCGGTGCAACCGTCGAAGTGAAATAAATTTCAGAAATAAATTTTAGAAATAGACTTTAGAAAAAGACTTTGGAAATCCAGGAAGGTACTCTTCATGAGGAGGGTACCTTCTTAAAATGCAGATAATTAGCAAACGCTTGGCGAAGTTTTTTGTCGTTCAATAAAAAGTCTTTCCTCTTTTGTAGTGACATTTTCTCAGAACACTTTCATGGTGATGGTAGCAGAGAACGAGAACGAATTTTGAAAAAATTACTTGACAGTATGCCTTTATTTTGTTATACTTTATGAATGTTACAATACATGTAATTGGAATTAATGCTTAATCTGTCCATGCTTTGGCAAAAAGTTGAAAGTAGCAGATTATAAGGAGATATTAGTTTGATTTTTGTGAAGTGATGGCGAAATGTCCATAAACAGTGAAGCGAGGTTCTATTAATAGGCCTTGCTTTTGGCTGTATATGTCAATATATATTATACCTCAATGAGAGGAAATCGCACTGAGGGGTGAAACGTTATGTTCTATCCTGTTAAGGCTGGGACACGGGAACGCTGGAGTTATTCCAGGATTCGGGAAGTCCTCGATATGCCAAATCTGATCGAAATTCAACAAAACTCTTATCGTTGGTTTCTTGATGAGGGGTTGCGCGATATGTTTCGCGATATTTCTCCTATTCAAGATTTCACCGGCAATCTTGTCTTGGAATTTATAGATTATAGTTTAGGAGAGCCAAAATATCAAGTGGAGGAGTGTAAAGAACGTGATGTCACGTATGCTGCACCTCTGCGCGTTAAGGTGCGCCTGATTAATAAGGAAACTGGGGAAGTAAAAGAGCAGGAAGTTTTTATGGGGGATTTTCCGTTGATGACAGACAAAGGTACGTTTATCATCAACGGTGCCGAACGTGTTATTGTCAGCCAGCTTGTACGTTCTCCTGGAGTCTATTACTCGGAACATATCGATCCAAGCGGTAAAAAGGTATATGGAGCAACTGTTATTCCGAATCGGGGAGCTTGGTTAGAATTCGAAACAGATGTTAATGATAATATCTTTGTACGGGTTGATCGAACCCGAAAATTACCGGGGACAGTACTAATTCGTGCTTTGGGCTATGCAAGCAACGGTCAAATATTGGAGTTATTTAATGACAATCAATATATCCGTGGTACCTTGGAACGAGACAACTCAGAGTCAACCGAAGAGGCTTTAGTCGAAATATATAAGCGGTTAAGACCGGGTGAACCACCAACCGTCGAAAGTGCACGTTCATTGCTGGAAGCACTGTTCTTTGATGCTAAACGCTATGATTTGGCGAAGGTAGGCCGGTATAAACTTAATAAGAAACTGATTGATTACCAAGATCCAGACGACTTACCTTCGATGGAGATCCGGCATTTGACCCGTGGAGATATTGTAGCTACTGTTAAACGGATGTTGGCCTTGATGGAGGGACAGGAACAGGTAGATGACATCGACCATTTAGGAAATCGTCGACTGCGCTCGGTAGGAGAACTTCTCCAAAATCAATTCCGCATAGGTTTATCACGCATGGAACGTGTGGTTCGCGAACGGATGACTATACAGGATGTTGAAGTGATTACTCCTCAAGTACTGATTAATATCCGCCCTGTCGTAGCTGCAATCAAGGAGTTTTTTGGGAGCAGCCAGTTGTCACAATTTATGGATCAAACCAATCCATTGGCAGAGTTAACCCATAAGCGTCGTTTGAGTGCTTTAGGACCAGGCGGATTGAGCAGGGAACGTGCGGGTTTTGAAGTGCGTGATGTTCACTATTCCCACTATGGAAGGATGTGTCCGGTAGAGACTCCGGAAGGTCCGAACATTGGTTTGATTGGTTCTTTAGCAACATTTGGACGTATTAATCCTTATGGTTTCATAGAAGCACCTTATCGTAAGTTAGATAAAGAAAATGGCAGAGTAACGGATGAGATTCATTACTTAACTGCTGATGAAGAAGAACAATATGTTATAGCACAGGCCAATGCTCCTCTTGATAAAGATGGCAAATTCCTTGGAGAAAAAATTGACGGTCGTCACGGTGCAGATTTTGTTCATGTATCACCCAACAGCGTTGACTACATGGACGTTTCCCCTAAACAAATGGTATCTATTGCGACGGCGCTTATACCTTTTCTGGAAAATGACGATGCCAATAGGGCTTTGATGGGCTCTAATATGCAAAGGCAAGCAGTACCTCTTTTGCGTACTGATTCACCTTACATTGGGACAGGAATGGAATATAAGACAGCCAAAGACTCTGGCGTTTGTGTGATTACCAAACAACCTGGAGTTGTAGTACGCTCAACCGCTGACGAAATTGTTATCGCCCAAGATGATGGAACGACTGTAAAACATAAGTTGCTCAAATATGCACGCTCAAACCAGGGCACATGCATCAACCAGCGCCCCATTGTTTTCAAAGGGGAACGGGTTGAAGCAAATCAGATTATCGCGGATGGCCCGTCGACCGACCATGGAGAACTTGCTTTAGGCCGAAACGTTTTAGTGGCCTTTATGACTTGGGAAGGATATAACTATGAGGATGCAATCCTGATTAGCGAAAAGCTTGTTCGGGAAGATTATTATACGTCTATTCATATTGAAGAGTATGAATCAGATGCGCGTGATACGAAACTTGGACCAGAAGAAATTACTCGTGATATACCAAACGTCGGAGAAGACGTTTTGAAGGACCTCGATGAACGAGGAATTATCCGAATTGGGGCTGAAGTTCGTCCTGGCGATATCTTGGTGGGGAAAGTTACTCCAAAGGGAGAGACGGAACTCACGGCAGAAGAGCGCTTACTGAGGGCAATCTTTGGTGAAAAGGCGCGTGAGGTACGTGATACCTCTTTGCGAGTGCCACATGGAGAAGCCGGGAAAATAGTTGATGTTAAGGTCTTTACCCGCGAAAACGGCGATGAATTATCTCCCGGCGTCAATCAACTTGTTCGCGTTTACATTGCACAAAAGAGAAAAATTTCCTTGGGAGACAAAGTAGCGGGCCGGCACGGAAATAAAGGAGTTATTTCCCGCATCATGCGGCAAGAAGATATGCCGTTTATGCCGGATGGCACCCCCGTTGAAATTGTTCTTAATCCTTTGGGTGTTCCTTCACGCATGAATATCGGTCAGGTTCTGGAAACTCACTTGGGTTGGGCAGCCAAGACCCTAGGGATTCGTATTGCGACTCCGGTCTTTGACGGTGCTACCGAAGAAGATATTTTTAAGACTTTGGAGAAAGCCGGACTTCCGAGGGATGGGAAGTCAATGTTGTATGACGGACGCACAGGAGAACCATTTGATAGCAGGATCACTGTTGGATATATGTATGTGCTCAAGCTTCACCATTTAGTTGACGATAAGATCCATGCTCGTTCGACTGGTCCATATTCCTTGGTAACACAGCAGCCGTTGGGTGGTAAAGCACAGTTTGGAGGCCAACGCTTTGGAGAAATGGAAGTTTGGGCTTTAGAAGCCTATGGTGCTGCTTATACCTTACAAGAAATTTTAACGGTAAAATCCGATGATGTAGTTGGTCGTGTCAAGACATATGAAGCGATTGTCAAAGGAGAAAACATTCCTGAACCAGGTATTCCGGAATCTTTTAAGGTTTTGATTAAAGAAATGCAGAGTTTAGGGCTCGATGTTAGAGTATTAGCGGAAGATGATCAGGAAATTGAGATTCTTGATATTGAAGAGGATATTACAGAAACTGCTAAGGAACTTGGCATAGAACTGCAAGAGGAAATTTTGCCTCCGGAGCGTGTAGTTGCCTCAAAGGACGAGGGTAAACTTATTTCAGAGGATGAGGATAATCTTACTTCAGACGAGGAAGAATTGCTCGATGGCTTTAATGTAAAGTCCTTTGAGGGAGAAGAAAGAGATCTCGTTGATCTCAAATAGCCCCCCGGACGAAAGGAGCGATAAGGAATGCTTGACGTTAATAACTTCAATCGCATGCGAATCGGTTTAGCTTCACCGGATATGATCCGTGAGTGGTCATTTGGGGAAGTAAAGAAGCCGGAAACTATCAACTATCGGACCTTAAAGCCGGAACGGGAAGGTTTATTTTGTGAGAAAATTTTTGGTCCGACTCGGGACTGGGAATGTCACTGTGGGAAATATAAACGCGTTCGGTATAAAGGAATTGTTTGTGACCGGTGCGGAGTTGAAGTGACCCGGTCTAAAGTTCGTCGTGAACGGATGGGGCACATTGTACTAGCTGCTCCGGTATCCCATATTTGGTATTTTAAAGGGATTCCGAGCCGCATGGGATTACTTTTGGATATGTCCCCGCGTGCTTTGGAAAAAGTACTTTATTTTGTGTCTTATATTGTGACAGATCCCGGCGATACATCGTTGATGAAGAAACAGCTTTTAACTGAAACGGAATATAGAGAATATCGGGAAAAGTACGAAGATCGTTTTCAGGCCAGTATGGGAGCGGAAGCCATTAAACTATTGCTTACGGAGATGGATTTAGACAAGCTGATTGAGGAACTGCGCACAGAGTTAAGAGAAGTATCCGGTCAACGAAAAATCAGAGCAATTCGGCGCCTTGAAGTTGTTGAGGCCTTCAAAACGTCTGGAAACCGACCGGAATGGATGATTATGGATGTTATTCCGGTGATTCCGCCGGAATTGCGGCCGATGGTCCAACTGGATGGTGGTCGGTTTGCTACGTCTGATCTCAACGATCTCTATCGCCGTGTCATTAATCGGAACAATCGTTTGAAGCGGCTTTTGGATCTTGGTGCACCAGACATAATTGTGCGTAACGAAAAGCGGATGCTCCAGGAAGCAGTTGATGCTTTGATCGACAATGGCCGTCGCGGACGTCCGGTGACTGGTCCGGGTAACCGACCCCTTAAATCTTTGAGTGACATGTTAAAGGGAAAACAAGGACGGTTCAGGCAGAATTTGTTAGGAAAACGCGTGGATTATTCCGGACGGTCCGTTATTGTTGTTGGACCAAGTTTAAAACTTCATCAGTGTGGTCTTCCTAAGGAAATGGCCTTAGAACTTTTTAAACCGTTTGTGATGAAGAAACTGGTCAATGATGGTCATGCTCATAATATTAAAAGTGCAAAACGTATGGTTGAGAGGGTGCGCCCAGAAGTATGGGATGTCCTTGAAGAGGTTATCTCCGATCACCCTGTGATGTTGAATCGTGCCCCAACTCTTCATCGTTTAGGAATACAGGCCTTTGAGCCGATTTTAGTAGAAGGCAAGGCTTTGCAGATTCATCCCTTAGTCTGTACTGCTTATAATGCAGACTTTGACGGAGACCAAATGGCAGTGCACGTTCCATTGTCTGCCGAGGCTCAGGCTGAAGCCAGATTGCTTATGTTGGCCTCCCACAATATCTTGAACCCCAAAGACGGACGGCCTGTACAAACACCGACTCAGGATATGGTATTGGGATCTTATTATTTAACCATGCAACGATCCAATGCTTTCGGGGAAGGGAAGATATTTAAGGACTATGATGAAGCCGTCCTTGCGTATGATTCTAAATTAGTTCACTTGCAGGCGAATATTAAGGTTCGCCGTAATGGGAAACTCCTGGAGACTACTGTTGGGCGCTTGATCTTTAATTCTGTCATTCCTCCCGAAATCGGGTATTTCAATGAAGTTGTAGGGAAAAAAGTCCTTGCCGAGATTGTGGCTAAAACATATCGCTGGTGCGGCTATGAAGCGACAGCTTCTTTGCTTGACGGGCTGAAGAATCTAGGGTTTAAGTTTTCTACGCGTGCGGGAATGACTGTTGGTTTGACGGATATAACCGTTCCTGAGGCGAAAACGGAGATCCTCGCCAAGGCGGACGCAGCAGTTGCGAAAACAGAGCAACAATATCACCGTGGATTAATTACTGATGAAGAGCGTTATAATCTAGTCATTGATACTTGGGCAAAGGCCACAAAAACAGTGACTGAGGCACTGTTGGATTCCCTTGATCAGTTTAATCCGGTGTTCATGATGGCAACGTCCGGTGCCCGGGGTAATATTCAACAGCTAAGACAACTGGCAGGCATGCGTGGTCTTATGGCTGATCCATCCGGACGAACAATTGAATTGCCTATTAAGGCAAACTTCCGTGAAGGTTTAACCGTTTTGGAATATTTCATTTCCTCGCACGGGGCACGGAAAGGCCTTGCGGATACTGCCTTGCGGACCGCTGACTCTGGTTATCTGACGCGTCGTTTAGTAGACGTATCTCAAGATGTGATTGTGCGTGAGGAAGACTGTGAAACGATGGCAGGCATAATAGTGGAGGATATTAAAGACGGTCCGGAAATAATTGAGCCCTTAGTAGAGCGCCTGATCGGACGCTTTGTCTTAGAAGATATCCAAAATCCGGAGACAGGAGAAGTAATTGTTTCACCAGATCAGGAAATCACGGAAGAACAGGCGGAAGAAATAGTTAAATTCTTCGATTCAGTGATCATCCGCTCCGTGCTGACATGTAAATCGCGTTATGGGGTTTGCAAGAAATGCTACGGCCGCAATCTGGCAACCGGACGTCCGGTTGAGATGGGTGAGGCGGTTGGGATTATTGCAGCCCAATCTATTGGAGAGCCTGGAACTCAGCTTACAATGCGTACGTTCCATACCGGTGGGGTTGCCGGAGATGATATAACGCAAGGTCTTCCGCGGGTAGAGGAGTTATTTGAAGCCCGTAAACCAAAAGGTCAAGCGATTATCGCGGAAGCGAGCGGTAAGGTGTCAATTAGTGAAGTAAAAGGGCGACGGGAAATAGATCTTCTCACAGAAACCAATGAGCATATCACTTATACTATCCCTTATGGATCACGACTCTGTGTTAAAGATGGCCAAATGGTCGAAGCAGGGGATGAGTTGACAGAAGGAAGCATCAATCCGCATGATATACTTAAAGTTAAAGGTCAACGCGGAGTTCAGCTCTATCTTCTTAGTGAAGTGCAACGTGTATATCGGCTTCAAGGGGTGGATATTAATGACAAGCACATTGAAGTAATGGTTCGTCAAATGTTGCGCAAAGTAAAGCTCGATGATGCAGGAGATACAAGTCTGCTCCCCGGTGCTCTGATTGATGTGTTCGAATTTCAAGACGAGAATGCGCGAACTATTGCCACCGGTGGAGAACCTGCTGTAGCCCACCCAGTATTATTGGGGATTACGAAGGCTTCGCTGGCTACAGATTCCTTCCTTTCGGCAGCTTCTTTCCAGGAAACGACTCGCGTACTAACAGAATCAGCCATTAAAGGAAAAGTTGATCCATTGCTTGGATTAAAAGAAAATGTAATCATCGGTAAATTAATCCCTGCCGGAACGGGCATGCCGCGCTATCGAACCATAAAAAAACTAGGAATTGAATTTACCCGCTGAATCACTGACAAATACAATCGCGGCAGTCGGTATTAAATAATTGACACGGTAGATGTCTAATGCTAAAATATTTTAGTATGATTAAGGGGGAAGGCGTTTTGGTGCTTGATGAAACCTTTAAATCAGCTAAACGTAAAACAGTTGGTTTAAAACAAACCCAACGTGCTCTGGAAAAGGGACTCGTCAGACGTTTGTTTATAGCTAAAGATGCGGAACCTTATGTTCTTCGTTCTGTCGTAGAATTGTGCAGTAAATATAATATTGAACAAGTTGAGGTTCCGACTATGAAGGAACTGGGTAAAGCATGCGGAATTGCAGTTGGCGCAGCTGTAGCGGCCATATTGACAGACTAGTACAAGGCTTAAGCGTGAGTAGACATGGAGGATAGGTTTTGGCATTGCTTGTAAGATGCTGATGCAAGCAATGCCTTGTATATTTGATCTGATTAGAAAGGAGGTGGAGACATGCCAACGATTAATCAACTTATCCGTAATGGACGTGCCTCGATGATACAAAAATCAACAGCTCCCGCCTTACAGTGGGGCTATAATTCTCTTAAACGAAAACAATTTCCATCAGGAGGGTCTCCTCAAAAACGTGGGGTATGTACCAGAGTTTATACTACTACTCCGAAAAAACCTAATTCAGCACTTCGAAAAGTTGCGCGGGTCCGTTTGACCAATGGGTTTGAGGTAAGTTCTTATATTCCAGGAATCGGACATAATTTACAAGAACACTCTGTGGTTCTTGTCCGTGGCGGCCGTATTAAGGATCTCCCAGGCGTACGTTATCACGTGGTTCGTGGCGCATTAGACACAACTGCTGTGCAAAAACGTGCGCAAGGACGTTCGAAATATGGAGCAAAACGTCCGAAAAAGGCGTAAGCTATGCGTAAGTATATTCAAGAATACGTTACAAAGGAGGTAAGTTAATGCCACGTAAAGGATATATTGGGAAACGAGATGTCTTGCCAGATCCTCTATACAAGAATCAAACTCTAACAAAGTTTATTAATCAAATTATGTTGGACGGTAAAAAAGGCACGGCAGAGGCTATCTGCTACGGTGCATTTGATATAATCCGGGAAAAATCCGGTAAAGATCCAATAGAAGTCTTTAGTACTGCGTTAAAAAACGTTATGCCGGTATTGGAAGTAAAGTCTCGGCGTGTCGGAGGCGCAAACTATCAAGTGCCCATTGAAGTGCGTGCAGACCGACGCACTACACTTGGTTTGCGCGGGATTGTCCTTATGGCACGAAAGCGCGGCGAAAAAACCATGCGGGAGAGAATTGCCGGAGAAATACTTGATGCCGCTAATAATACAGGGGGTTCTGTCAAAAAGAAAGAGGATATGCATAAAATGGCGGAGGCCAATAAGGCTTTTGCGCATTTTAAATGGTAGTTTGCTGCATACTCATTTTGACAGAAAGGGGGAATCACAGTGGCAAGACTATTTGCACTGGAAAATACTCGCAATATCGGGATTATGGCGCACATTGATGCTGGGAAAACAACAGTAACGGAACGTATTCTTTTTTATACAGGACAAGTGCATAAAATCGGTGAAACCCATGATGGGACTGCAACAATGGATTGGATGCTCCAAGAGCAGGAACGGGGAATCACTATTACATCTGCTGCTACAACCTGTGAGTGGAAAAATAATCAAGTTAATATTATTGATACACCAGGGCACGTTGACTTCACGGTGGAAGTTGAACGTTCTCTTCGGGTACTTGATGGTGCGGTAACAGTGTTCTGTTCTGTCGGAGGCGTTGAGCCTCAATCCGAAACTGTCTGGCGTCAAGCGGATAAATATAAAGTCCCACGTATCGCATTTATCAATAAAATGGATCGGATGGGTGCTGATTTTTTCCGTGGTGTTTCCATGATCGCTAACCGGTTGGGAGCTAACCCTGTCCCGATCCAGTTACCGATCGGTCTCGAGAAAAACTTTAGAGGTATCGTAGATTTAGTGACCATGTCATCTACCGCATATATTGATGATTTAGGCACAGCTGTAGAGTCTAGTGCAATCCCCGAAGATTTAGTCGATTTAGCCACTGAGTATCGAGAAAAATTGATTGAAGCAGTCGCTGAAACCAGTGATGAACTCATGAACAAGTATCTTGAAGGAAAGGAAATTACTGAGCAAGAAATTCGTGATGGTATACGCCGCGGAGTGATCGAGAACAAGTTTATCCCGGTTTTGTGTGGAGCTGCATTTAAGAATAAAGGGATACAGCCACTGCTTGACAGTGTCGTTTATTACATGCCTTCGCCTCTGGAAGTACCGCCCATAAAAGGAATCCATCCTGATACAGGTGAAGAGGATCAAAGGACAGCTTCTGACAGCGAACCATTTTCCGCGTTGGCTTTCAAAATCATGGTCGACCCATTTGTAGGGAGGTTAGCATTTTTCAGGGTATACTCCGGTGTATTAAGTGCCGGTTCTTATGTATACAACTCAACTAAAGGTAAGAGAGAACGCATTGGACGCATTCTTCGAATGCATGCCAATCACCGTGAAGATATCTCTGAGGTGCGTTCAGGGGATATTGCGGCCGCGGTTGGATTGAAAGACACTACAACAGGAGATACCTTGTGCGATGAGAAAACACCTATTATCCTCGAAAAAATGGTGTTCCCTGAACCGGTAATCGATGTGGCAATTGAGCCTAAGACAAAAGCTGACCAGGAAAAGATGGGTATCGCACTTACTCGTCTTGCTGAAGAAGATCCGACCTTTAAAGTTCGTACAGATCCGGAAACTGGGCAAACTATTATTGCGGGAATGGGCGAGCTGCATTTAGAGATTATTGTAGACCGCTTACAGCGGGAATTTAAAGTACAATGTAATGTTGGACGTCCACAAGTTGCTTATAAAGAAACCATTCGGAAGGCTGTCAAAGCCGAAGGAAAGTTTGTTCGTCAAACTGGCGGTCGAGGACAGTACGGACACTGCATGATCGAGTTGGAGCCACTAGCACCGGGAAGCGGATTTGAGTTTGTTAATAAAGTGGTCGGCGGGGTAATTCCCAAGGAATATATTCTCCCGATTAGTATTGGTATCCAAGAAGCCATGCAAAATGGTGTCCTGGCCGGATATCCTGTTCTTGACCTGCGTGCTATCGTTTATGATGGTTCTTACCATGATGTAGACTCTTCAGAAATGGCTTTTAAAATAGCCGGATCCATGGCTTTTAAAGCCGCAGCCCTTAAGGCCGGGCCTGTGATTCTTGAACCAATCATGAAAGTTGAAGTGACGATACCCGAGCAATATATGGGAGATGTCATTGGAGACATAAGTTCACGTAGGGGAAAGATTGAAGGAATGGAAGCTCATGGTAATGCCCAAATAGTACGTGGATATGTTCCGCTATCCGAAATGTTTGGCTATGCGACTGACCTGCGATCTGTTTCTCAAGGACGTGGGACCTATACAATGCAGTTTGAACGCTATGACGAGGTGCCTAAAGGCATTGCTGATGGCATCATTGCCAAACGCCAAGGTTTGTAAGTGAGGTTCGAAGTTCGAATTTCGAAGTTCGACACCTTACTGAATTATATAGTCTCTATATTTAAAAGGAGTGAAAAAAATGGGAAAACAGAAATACGAAAGAACAAAACCACACGTTAACATTGGAACCATTGGGCACGTAGACCATGGTAAAACTACCTTGACAGCTGCCATCACTTTATGTCTTTCCAAAGTTGGTGGCGCAGTAGCCACAGCATTTGAGCAAATTGACAAAGCTCCGGAGGAACGCGAGCGTGGAATTACTATCTCAACTTCACATGTTGAGTATGAGACAGAAGTTCGGCATTATGCGCACGTGGACTGCCCGGGGCACGCAGACTATGTTAAAAACATGATTACCGGCGCGGCTCAAATGGACGGTGCTATCCTGGTTGTTTCCGCCGCAGACGGCCCGATGCCTCAAACGCGAGAACATATCCTCCTGGCGCGCCAAGTAGGTGTTCCTACCATGGTTGTCTTTTTAAACAAAAAAGACATGGTTGATGATGATGAACTTATTGAACTCGTGGAAATGGAAGTCCGCGAACTCTTATCGGATTACGAGTTTGATGGCGACAATATTGCTATCGTACCGGGTTCGGCTCTCAAAGCACTGCAATGCGGTTGTGGAACGCGTGAATGCGAATGGTGTGGGGAAGTTTGGAAGTTGATGGATGCAGTTGATGCCAATGTCCCAACGCCTCAGCGTGATGGGGATAAGCCTTTCCTGATGCCTGTTGAGGACGTCTTTACGATTACCGGTCGCGGTACAGTTGCTACAGGTCGTGTAGAACGCGGAACGGTTAAAGTTGGAGACGAAGTGGAAATCGTAGGATTGATGGAGGGTGCTCGGAAGACCGTTGTAACCGGGGTGGAAATGTTCCGTAAACTGCTTGATTCAGCACAGGCCGGAGATAACATCGGTGCACTTCTGCGGGGAATTGAACGTAAAGAAATTGAGCGCGGACAAGTTTTAGCTAAGCCTGGAACAATTAAACCTCATACATCATTTTCGGGTGAGGTCTATATCTTGACTAAAGAAGAAGGCGGACGTCATACCCCATTTTTTAACAACTATCGTCCCCAATTCTACTTCCGTACGACGGACGTAACCGGTGTTATCACTCTTCCGGAGGGCGTTGAAATGGTTATGCCTGGAGACCGTGTGACGATTAACGTCGAGCTGATTACGCCAATTGCTATGGAAGAAGGACTGCGTTTTGCTATTCGTGAGGGTGGCCGCACAGTTGGTTCCGGTGTTGTTGCAAAAATATTCTCCTAATTGAGAACTTAGCGTATCTCGAAAAAGGAAAAAATTATTTCTTACTTCAAGGAAGGTTCAGATAATGGAGTGCCGGTTAATGAGTACAGACTCCTCCGGCCTCCGTCATGGACTGCTGATTTTAAATGTAACTGATAATTGTATGCTGGAACACAATATTATACTCCTCCGGCCACCGATATCTGATTTTTGGAAGGGTGTAGAAGGTTGCTGGGCAAGTGACTCCGCTTGAACCAGGGAATTTTTACGCTCGAAACCCGTGTACGGGAAATATGAGGAGGTACTATTAACTTATGAGCCAAAAGATTAGGATTCGTCTTAAAGCGTTTGACCACAAAACACTTGATCAATCTGCCGAACGCATTGTAGATACTGCAAAGCGGACTGGAGCGCAGGTCAGTGGGCCGATTCCTCTGCCGACAGAGAAAAGCATCTATACAATTCTACGCTCTCCTCATGTCAATAAGGATTCTCGCGAACAGTTTGAGATGCGCACTCATAAACGTTTGATTGATATTTTAGAGCCTACATCAAAAACTGTGGATGCACTTATGCGTTTAGACCTACCCGCGGGTGTGAACATAGAAATTAAATTATAGTATGCTTTATTACCAGTCAGAAGGTTAGAAGGTAATAGACCTGAGTTTATATATGCTTCCTGGAGTGTCCCTGGAGCAATCTTAGCTCCAGGGACAATCGGCTGACCATGATCAGCCATTTTCTTTGGTAAGTTGTAAAATGAATTGCCCAAACATAAGAAAATAGAGTGACTCAAGTCAGAACCTCTGATAATGTTTTAAGTGACAAAACCTAAACATTTAGAG
>JBMNTM010000019.1:0-17084 GCA_050945735.1 Desulfosporosinus sp. | reverse complement strand
CAGAGGTGAAACACTAGGTGAATTTAAACCAGGCAGTTTGAAGTTGGCATTAAAAGCCGGTGTTCCCATTGTTCCGATTACGATTAGAGGTTCTTATAGAATAATGGAACAAAACGGCATTATAATTAAGCCGGCACAAGTAAAAGTTTTTATTTCCAACCCCATCTATACGGACAGGCTAAATAAGAAACAGGCAGCGGAATTGCCTGAAAAAGTAAGGGAAATTATCGAACAAGGCTTCTCACGTTAAAATCATTACCTGTTTTTTAACTCAAAAATAACGTCTCTTTTCAGAGACGTTAAATGCTTTAACCTTTTCCGTGTTCGTGACCGTTGTGAATAGGCGGTTGTTTGTGGACTACCTTTTTCTGTTGACAATAGATTGGATAACAACATGGTATGATGGGATAACAGCAAACATATATCGGATAATGGCAACAGCCTAGATGTTTAAATAAATGCATTGTTATTTCACTCCTTTCACGGGCAGGTGGACTCCCGACTCCCAATACCAATATATGGTATAAGGGGGCTGTGTGAAACTTGACCCATCACTTAGATGTTACAAAAGTTTAATGGTGAAATAATCTGACTCCTGTAAAAGCCATAACAATGTTATATTTGTCACAGGTTGCAATTACATGGTCATCACGAATTGATCCGCCGGTTTGTGCAATAAATTCAACGCCGCTTTTGTGTGCCCGCTCAATATTGTCTCCGAAAGGAAAGAAAGCGTCGGATCCCAAAGATACTCCCGTCAATGTATCCAGCCATTTTCTTTTTTCTTCACGTGTAAACGGAGTGGGTCTTGTTGAGAAAATTTCTTCCCAAGAGCCTGGGGAAAGGATATCATCATAATCTTCGGAGAGGTAAATGTCGATAGCATTGTCCCGGTCAGGCCGTCGTATACTATCCTTGAACTGGAGACCGAGTACTTTAGGGTTTTGACGCAAATACCATTTATCCGATTTATCACCTGCCAAACGTGTGCAATGTATTCTTGACTGCTGTCCGGCTCCAATCCCAATTGCCTGACCGTCTTTCACATAACATACAGAATTCGACTGCGTATATTTCAGAGTAATTAAGGCGATTATTAGGTCAATTTTTGCCTCCTTGGGGAATTCTTTATTTTTGGTTGGAATATTACGCAGCAATTCTTCTGAAATCTTTACTTCATTTCTTTTTTGTTCGAAAGTAATTCCGAAAACTTCTTTTTGTTCAATCGGATCTGGTTTGTAATTTTCGTCGATTTGGATAATCGTATAATTGCCATTGCGCTTGTTTTTAAGAATGTCAAGTGCTTTTTCTTCATAAGCAGGTGCAATAATGCCGTCCGTAACCTCTCTGGCAATAAGGGTTGCTGTGGAAACATCACAGATATCGGATAAGGCAATAAAGTCGCCATATGAAGACATCCTGTCTGCCCCTCTTGCCCTTGCGTAAGCTGATGCCTGAGGGGACAACTCAAGATCATCCACAAAATATATTTTTCTTAGGGTTTCATTTAAAGGCTTTCCTATCGCTGCCCCGGCCGGGCTTACATGTTTAAAAGATGCTGCTGCAGTGGAACCGGTTGCCTGTTTGAGTTCCTTTATCAGTTGCCAACCGTTAAAGGCATCTAAAAAATTAATGTATCCTGGATTTCCGTTAAGAATCTGTACTGGGAGTGCACCATTTTTCATAAAAATTCGTGCCGGTTTCTGATTGGGATTGCATCCATATTTTAGTCTTATTTCAGTCATTGCTAAAGCTCCTTTTTTGAATTTTAAAAAAGCCACTATCCAGGTTGTTTGCCCAGACGGTCGGCTTCCTTAGTCATACTCCCTTGTGGTTATCCACATCCGTCAGTAATATGACCCTAATTATTACTTTAGACTTAAAATATACTATTGTCAATATTATTGCATTTCTGTTTTAAGAAGTATAACATTTAGTAAAACATTGGAATGAAAGTTCAAATATTTAAGTTTAACAAAAATGAGGGTCTAAGTATGACGAGAACGGTATTAATTACCGGCGGTGCAAAAGGAATAGGAAAAGCAACTGCCGAAGTTTTTGCGGAGAATAATTTTAATGTAGTAATAAATTACTTAAGTTCGAAAAAAGCAGCAAATAGTCTAGCTAACAAATTACAAAAACGTGGTTTAGCCGTACTTCCTCTTTGTGCCGATGTTACCCAAAAAGTACAAGTCGATAAAATGATTAAAGAGGCTTGTCAAGCATTTGGTGCTATCGATGTTCTTGTGAATAATGCAGGAATCTCACATTATAAACTTTTTCCGGAGATTACGGAAGAAGAATGGGACAGGATGATTAATGTCCATCTAAAAGGAATGTATAATTGTTGTAAATCGGTTGTTCCCGAAATGATTAGAAATAAAAGAGGAAAGATTATCAATATAACTTCGATTTGGGGAATGGTGGGTGCTTCTTGTGAGGTGAGCTATTCCACTGCTAAAGCAGGGATGATCGGATTTACAAAAGCCCTGGCCAAAGAATTGGGCCCCTCAAACATTCAAGTGAATTGCGTCGCGCCTGGTGTTATCGAAACGGATATGCTTAACTCTTTGACTGAAGCGGATAAAAATCTTTTGAGAAAAGAGATACCGCTTATGAGATTTGGTAAAGTTGAGGAAATTGCACATTTAGTACTTTATCTTGCCAAGCAAGAAGCGGATTACATAACGGGTCAAGTTATAAGTCCGAATGGTGGATTGGTAATATAGGATAATGAACAGGTTGAGTTTGTAATTCCATTCACTTCAGATTATTAACCGATTGCCGGATCTGAGGACTTACGCTATACTTATGATGAGAAAAACGAGCCGGAGGATGTAATGAAAAAGGAAACCATCAGCGGATTAAACGGTTACAATATCCCATGTTTGAATAATTTAAGCGGCGGAGAGAATATGATCGTTATTATCAGTCATGGATTTGGAAGTACCAAGGAAAGTCCGACTGCTCGAGCTGTCGCGGCAGCACTGCCGGAACACGGTATAGGAACTTACAGCTTTGATTTTCCCGCCCACGGTGACAGTCCGGTGGACGGCGAGCAGCTTAGAATAGCCAACTGTCTAAACGACCTTGCCGCAGTCGAAGCCCATGTGCGTAAACTCATGCCAGAAGCAGTAATCGCCTACTTTTCGTCCAGTTTTGGTGCGTACATCAACCTAATCTATCTAGCCACATGCTCACATGTGGGAAAGAAATCTTTCCTGCGTAGTGCGGCTGTGGACATGCCGAGGCTGTTTAAGAAGAGCACTTCACCAAAGCAGTATGCACAACTTGACTCGCAGGGCTATATTATTTTGGATTATGACTATGTTCGCCCTTTGAAAATCATACGGGAATTTTATGATGACCTTGAGGCATACGACGTATTCAAACTGTGCCGGAAGGATATGGCGGAGCTAGAAATGATCCATGGCGACGCCGATGAGGTCGCCCCTGTGGCGGACGTGCGTCGCTTTGCAAAGCAATTCGGTGCCAGATTGACTGAGGTGAAAGATGGGGATCATCGTTTAATGATTCCAGGCGGAATGGAGCAGGTCATCGATGTTGCGGTAAAGTTCTTCCTTAACCAAACATAGGTTAAACTCCTTCTAATCAACTCCTTCTGCCCAATTTTTTCTACATATGATGTTCCGTAATATAAAAAACACACCTGTCTCGTGAATGAAGCCATTTAAGAAGGGCTACCTTTTCAGATGATAGCCCTTTTTTATATTTTATTAGAAAATAACCCCTAAGGCTATAAGAATTAAAATTGCAATTGCAATGATGCCAACTCCTACGCAAGAACCGGCACAGCCATAACCCATTCCATACATAAGAAGTTCCACCTTTCTCTATTTAAAATACGATCCCCATAGCAATTAGAAGAAGAATTATAACTACAACTACAGCAATTCCTGCACAGAGACCTTTTCCACAACCGCAAGCTCCATCCATTTTTCATTTACCTCCTTTGTTAAGAGTCAATACACGATATGCATACATTGGGTATAATGGAACTAAGTGGAATAATTAATTAGTGTAATGGTATTTGAATCTGTTTTGTTGGACAGGATAATTCTTGAGGTGAAATTGGAAATGTGGAAGGAGCTAATCAGACCAACGATAATGGCATATCTTCTAGCGTGCGCAATACCAGCTGGAATAGCAGGCATATATTATATTTATACCACTTATTTTTAAATTAAAATAATTTCATAGTGACAATTAACAGAACCTTACATGATTAATTAGCTATATTGACATGCTATTAGACAAATGTTAAAATTTAATTCATGAGTTAAATAAGATCTCTTATCCGGAGTGGTGGAGGGACGAGCCCAATGAAACCCGGCAACCCGCTTTTGCAGTAATAATTATAATATCTTGCGCAAAAGCATGGTGCTAATTCTTGCAGGAGTAATTCTTCTGGCAGATAAGAGGAGCGTCGTTTTCATGTAGTTATGGCCTCTTCTATCTTGGAAGAGGTTTTATTATGCCTGTTTACACCAAGTATTTAATGCCAAAAGACAAAAATCTGAAGGTGGGGACGTTAGATGAGTGTCGAAAAGACGTACGCAGAGATTAATGCCAAGATTAAATCAGGTAAAGCAGTTGTCGTGACTGCGGAGGAACTCATCGTCCGGGTGGAGGAAAAAGGCCTCTCCAAAGCAGCCCAAGAAGTTGACGTGGTAACAACCGGCACCTTTGCTCCAATGTGTTCCTCAGGTGCTTTTTTAAGTTTTGGGCATACAAAACCAAGGGTGAAAATGCAGAAGGTATGGCTGAACGGAGTACCTGCCTATGCAGGCATAGCGGCTGTTGACGCCTATATCGGTGCGACTGAGATGCATGAAGATGACCCACTGAATAGCAATTATCCCGGTAGATTCAGGTACGGTGGAGGCCATGTCATTCATGATCTTGTTGCACGTAAACCAGTCAAACTAAAAGCTTTAGGATATGGCACGGATTGTTATCCACGCCGAAATATTGAAACCAATATTACTTTGGATGATATCAATGAGGCAATTCTTTTTAATCCCCGGAATGCTTATCAGAATTACAATTGCGCGGTTAATCTGACCGAGCGAACAATCTATACGTATATGGGAATGCTCAAGCCACGCTTGGAGAACGCTTACTATTCGACCTCAGGACAACTCAGTCCGTTATTAAAGGATCCTCATTTTAAAACGATTGGCGTTGGCACGAAGATTTTTCTCGGTGGTGGGATTGGTTATGTGGCGTGGAACGGGACACAACATTTTCCGGAGATGATCAAGGCAGAAGGAAAGGAACTGGGTGGTGCAGGAGGGACGCTTGCTGTCATAGGAGATCTGAAACAAATGAACCCAAGATGGCTTGTAGGCACCAGTTACCTTGGCTATGGTGCAACACTTAGTGTTGGGCTTGGAATTCCGATCCCGATTCTTAATGAAGAAATTGCTCGTTATGCAGCTATGAAGGATGAAGAATTGTTTGCTCCCATAGTCGATTATGGAGAAGCGTATCCTTCGTTTACACCAGGAAATCTGGGGTATGTAAGTTATGCAGAACTTAAAAGTGGGAAGATCAAGGTTAATGGCAAAGTAGTGCATACGGCACCATTGTCCAGTATTCCACGGGCTCGTGAGATCGCCGCTGTTTTAAAGGGATGGATTCAAAAAGGCGAATTTCAGCTGACAGAACCGGTTAAACCTCTTCCTTCACCTTCTGACAGCTTTATCGTTAACAGCATAAAGGAGGCTTGATCAAATGGCGCCTAAAAAAATAGTGTTGCGTTTCGGGACAGACATCTCGGTTAAGCCGATTGTATATCGTTTAGTCAAAGATTATGATTTAGTGGTTAATATTGTAAAAGCAGATGTTAACCCTCAAAAAAAAGGAACGATGATCCTGGAGGTAATCGGTGATCGAAGCGAAGATGGACTAAATTATTTACGCAGTATCGGGGTTTCAGTTCAGGCTCTTAATCAAGAGATAGTGCGAAATGAAGATAAATGTGTCATGTGCGGGGCATGTACAGGTATTTGCCCCACAGGTGCCCTATATATGGAACGCCCCTCTATGGAAGTCCACTTTGACGAAGACCAGTGTATTTTTTGTAAACTATGTTTGAAAGTCTGCCCGATGGAGGCCATGGAGGTTCGTTTGTAATTGGGGTTTACGGATCGTTTTTACCGGCAGGATCACCGCCAGGTGGACTTGGTACATTTTCAGCTCACAGTGGGTGAAACTGACCTGGATATCGGGGTTCGCAAAGAACGGTTTTCCGGCCATCTCGTTGCATGGGCAGAAGAGACAATTCGAGCTTGCCGCAGGCCGCTTGAGGACTATATCAAGAGAGACCCTGGTTTTGGGAGGGCTTTAACGCCATACACAATATTACCAGATGCCCCTTTGATTGTTCAGACTATGGCAGAAGCCGGGCGTCTTGCAGGGGTGGGGCCTATGGCAGCGGTAGCAGGTGCCATTTCAGAGATGGTTGGAAAAGCTATTGCCAAACGCTCACAGGATGTAATTGTGGAAAATGGGGGAGATATCTTCTTGCGCTCGAGCCGTATTCGAAGAGTTGGGGTTTTTGCAGGGGATTCCCCTCTGTCGAATCGCTTAGCCCTAGAAATTCAACCTAAAGAAACCCCACTGGGGATATGTACATCCTCAGGTATGGTGGGACATTCTTTAAGCTTTGGCAAAGCTGATGCAGCAGTAGTTCTTTCTCCCTCAGTGGCATTGGCAGATGCGGTAGCAACAGCCTGTGGGAATCTTGTTCAGTCGACAGACGATTTGGATAAAGCTCTTGAATTCGTAGCAGGAATCACAGGGGTAAAAGGCGTTTTGATCATTAAAGATGATCGCCTGGCAGTTTGGGGAAGTGTGAAGTTACTTCCTATGAAATAAAGTTGGATGAATTTATTTAGAACAGCAGGAAACCTCCCCGGCGGGAGGTTAACTTTTGCGCTCATATCTTTTATTTTCTATAGAGACCACTGACAAGTTAAACTTGTAAAATACAAATTTAACAATGAATCTGGGCAGGTAGCAATGCCCGTTTTTTGTTAATCTTAAATAGTACTAATTTAGTGCTATTTTATCGGTTAAGTCGATATGATATGTCAATAGCTCTTTATATCGTCAGATGACGAAGGGTTTTTGATGGAGGTTTTTTATGAAAAAAAAACTCCTAGGGATGTTTAATAAACTATATAATGGAAATTTTCAAATAAAGAGCAAGCATAACACTGATTTTCCGGATGCATGGTTTCCAATTAGCGGGAATCACGATACCAGCTGGAAATTTATAAATATACCTTTAGATAGTCCATTTTGGGAGATAAAAAATGAGTCTGCCCTTAGAGCAGGGATCATCCAAACATCGGAGACTTCTTTGGACGTTCGTCAAGATGAAGACTGGCAGATATTATTAGTTCTCAAGAGTGGTGCGCCTGAAATACAGGCCTATTTACGTATCTATCCCATAAAATCAAATGGAGATGTTTCAAAGCCTTGGGAATATTGCTTTTATCCCGGGTTAGAGCCAGAACAGTTTAAGCAGGTCATAAGTGTAGGTTATGAGATTCATTTTCTGCGCTTCGAGGTTGGTATCTTAGGGCCCGGCGCTTTGTATATATATAAAATAAGTGCCTATCCGCTTATTCCCAATTGTATGAATAGGCGCGTGAAAAGGTTAAAAAAGATTCAGTCTGTTAAGCATATCCAGTCTATCGGAGAAATAATTAAGCCAATTCAGCTCGCTATGCCAATTCCTTTAAAGATTCCTGTCACCGTTCAGGCGAATGTTAATGCCGATGTACGAAATTTGACACCGCTTCGCGACAGAGTACAAATATTTGGAAACCGTCAAGTCCCTTTAGCCACGTCAGATAGCGGCCATGCACAAGTGGAAATCAGTGGACACGAATTTCACGAAAGCCTTGAAAATGTTACAGCTAATTTGACAATGGCTTCAACAACAACGCGTGATGTTTCTGCTTTGTCTCGCTTTTCTTTTGCAGTGTATAATTTGGGGACAATGTACGCGTATGTACAAGCAGAGTTTAGCCCGGATGGCATGCATTGGGCGGCAGAAGGTAATCAATTAGAGGTGGGTCCGGGAAACTTAATTATTATCACACCTAACAATTTTCTGCGTTATACAAGGTTATCTTACAAGGCAGAGGGTTTAACGACGTTAAGAATTTGGGTTCAGGCTCAGGGGTAATAAGTGAGTATACGGCGATTTATAAATAGCGGGTGGAAAAACCCCCCTCTTTTTTATGTTGCCAAGATACCATATTTTATATTTACATAAAGTACATTAAAATTTATTTCTACTCGATTAGTGTTTTGTAAGCTTGTAAAGTTGTCTTTGCAACTCTGGACCAGGGATAATGTTTGTGTATGTGATGCATTAAAGGCAGTGGAGAGGCATTAAAGGATTGTTCAATTGCTGTACGCAAACTTTCATCATCCATCGGATGCACATAAAGGGCTTTATCCTGAAAGTATTCACGGGGGCTTCCTTGGTCAGTAGAGATCACAACGGTGCCGCATGCGCCGGCCTCGATGCTGGACAAGCCCGGGGTTTCAAACCAGCTAGGTAGGATATGAGCAGTCGCCGCCGAATAAGCGGAAGCAAGAAGTTCACCATGTAAAGTACCAATATGAATAACGTTTGAAAAGGCTTTTACACTTTCAAAATATTTTTGGTCGTTAATCGGTCCGAGAAGAACAAGAGATATTCCCAGTTCGTGAGAGATTTTTGCTAACCAATGCTGGTTTTTGCGGGATGAAATTCTGGCAGCGCAGAGGATAAATTCTTTGGGAATCTTAGGAAACTGTTGCCGAAAGGCATCAGGAGTCGTCCCAATGAATGAATCCGGAAAACCATTCGGTACAATCTGATAAGGAGCGTTTGTGCGAAAGTCTTGCTGAAGTGCAGTCATCTCTATTTGGCTATTAGGAAGTAAGAGGGTGCTTTCTCTCACCAGGCGTGCCCGCATGGGCATCATGTGTTTCCAGACAGCAAGGGCGTTTGGGCTTGCACCTCCTCGCTTGAAGTAAACAATAGGAGACCAATAAATAGGCGACAGAACAATTTTCTTGCGTTGTTTTTGGGCATTAAGAAAGAACATATAGCTTTCTTTAATTCGTGTAATATTAAAAATATGAATAATATCGTAAGGAGAGAGGTCAAGATTGGGGTCAGCTGATACATGCACTTCAACACCAAGTTTTTTTAGCTCTTGCCCAGTTGAAACCATTTGGACAGTATCTCCCGCAGGGTTTTTCATGAAGTCTGGGCGCACTTGAAAAAGTACTTTCATAAAGAATCCTCCTTCAGGAAACATCAAAGAGATTAATGCAGTATAAAAATTATAATCTATATCCTTTCGAGAATTGTTCGGATGGACTGGATACGATGTTGATAAGTATGCTTGCGGTAAACCTCTTCCTGACCTTGACGGGCAATTTTTTGACGAAGATCCTCACGCTTCAGGTAGAAATTTATAAGTTCTAAGGTTTCATCCGGATGGCGGCTCCAAACGAGATGAATATGGTTATTAAAATGGTTTTCAATTGCCGGCGTCCAGTGCGTTAAGAAAAATGCCCTGCATCCTAAGGCTTCAAATGTTCGCATGCTCATCATAGAAGGGGAATCAATTACTGAATGTAAGCCTAATACAATTTTGGCGGAAGAATAAGCGCAGGGTACTTGTTTATATGGTAAATATCCCTGGTATATTCCGGGCGGCAAATTATATTGGTCGGTATTTGCTAACCAGTGTTCATTACCAAAAACCTTCAAGCAAAACGGAGCTGAACGTAAGGGAGTGAGAATTGTTTCAAGTCCAATTCTCCTTTGAGGATACGAGGTATAGTAATTGGCAACGAGAAGCAAGTCGCAAGAATACGCCGGCAACGGTTCGGTAGGACGGTGAAAGGCTGGATTACAGGCAAAGTGGAAATAAAATGCGCGAATTTTCTCCCGTTGATATAGGGGAAGATATTCTTGAGCAGGAGTAAGCACTAAACTGGCTCCGCGTGCCAGAGGACGGGACATGCGGCGCCAATCTGGGGGATCATCAATGGCCCAGTAGATGAATGGGAGTGAATGACGGCGTAAAAGGGGAAAGAGTCTTTTCGCTACTGTGGAGATTGAAACACCCTCGGCAAGAGCAAAATCAGGCTTCCACATCTTTAACAAATCCGACAAACGGTTTTCCCAGTCCGGCAAGCGGACAGGCAGAAAACGAATTTCATCCCCTGAGGAAAAACCCGAAGATAATCCATGGCTTATAAGAGAGGAATCATTTAAAAATAATATCTTCATTAGTCTCGTTTCCAGTATTGTCCCCATTGGTGTTTAGATTGTGCGATCACAACCTTCAGAGAATTAATTAGAGCTGCCGAATTAATGTGGTATTGTTGAGCAGCCTGCTCAAGGCTCATATAGAGTAAGCTTTTGGCCCTTCAACCAGATGTAGAAATGCCAAATTTGCGGAAGACAGGAGATGTTTGAGGATACTTTGATAGAATTTCAGCAAGATTTGTTTTTAAATTTATGTGATCCATTTGTTCCAAAAACCTCCCTTGTTTTTAATCTCTTTTTTCTCCTCTTGGAGTTGAGAAATTTGTATACCTAGATTTTTCAGGGATGATTCACTTTGCTCTTGCTTAACAAGCATAGTCTGAAGAACTTGTGCTAAATTTTTGGTTTCCTTTTCAAGGTTGGACACGGCTTCTTTAACTGGATTAGGTTCTTCAAGTGAGGCTTCTAATTCGGTTTGTGGATGTTCGGATTCTTCAAGATGAGATGATTGTTGTTTAGATTTTTTGCTCTGTTTGGGTTGATTAATATTGTCCGTAATGGCCTCAAGTATTTGATCAAACTTTGTGAGCATGGTCTGAATGACATTATTCAGTTTGGTATTTTCTTGTTCCAAATGTGCTACAGAAGTAATTAACTGTTCGATTTCAACGCTTTCTTTTACAGGGAGAGATTGCAAGATATCCTGTGATGGATTTTTAGTAGTATCAGGAACATCAGAAGTATCAGGAATATCAGGAGTATCAGGAGTATCAGGGGTATCTGGTGCATTAGGAGCATCAGAAGTATCAGGAGCATCATGTGCTTTTTGAAATTCATTTTCCTTAATCAGGGAAGGAGGACTGGAGATTTCGTTGCTTTTATTCGCTGTGAATGAAGTTGAAGGAGAAAGAACGGGAGATATCAAATCAGGATAGAAGGCTGGTACCGGAGGAATAGCATCAGTAGTGTGGAAGGGTGTGGGTACAGGAGCAGTTTTCTTTTTAATAGTGAAGCCCATTTCACGGGAAAAGACTGGAGTATACCGCTCAACTTGATCTACTAACCAGTAAGTTTGATGAAAATTTATCGTACCCTTATGCACCCATTTGAGAGGATGGCGGAAGGAGGTTTGTGAGGAGATCAGTTTCCATCCATTACCATCGTTTTGCATGAGTATTTCTTCACCTGTCTGGGCCAGCAACCAGAGAACCCTATTAATTTCTAAGGCGCCAATACTTTTCCAGGGCGGGTTAAACGATTTGATAGGAGTAGGTGACGGATGCCAGGTACTCGCTAATTCATGGGCATCTGGCTGTTGTGCCGAGCGAATTTCAAATTGCCCATTGGGCGTCCTTACGACCCAGAAAAGATGATGAACGTTATCCGACGTCATGAGTGCGGCAATATCCACGACTTCACCAGAAATCTGCAGTGCTTCGGTAGGAGAGCCCCAGATGTGAAATGTGCCGTTAAAGCGGTTGGTTAAAAGGAGAGAGTGTCGTCCCTGAAAGGTTACGGTTAGTAAATGAAGGTTTCCCTGACTATCCAAGTTAACGTGATAAAGGGGTTCCCGTGGGTGAACAACTTCCCCCAAATGAGCACTATGCCAGGAGGAGCCGTCCCAATAACGGTGTTCGATATGCCAGAGATCTTTGATTGCTTGATGCGAATAAGCATAAAAGATATGTATTATATTACCTTGTGGAAAAAGAAAGAGACGCTGGTATTTTAACGCTCGTACATCAAGTTTGGCGATTAATGTTGTCTGGGGTGTTGAAGCACCACAAATCAGTGTATAATAGAGTTCACCGTTAGTTTTTAGGACGACAAGATGAACAGTGTTGGTATCGGTCATGACCCCGTGTGCTAAAAGAAGCGGTTCCTGAATCCGATAGAAGGGTTCAGTTATGTCTTCACTGAAAAGAGCACATCCCTGAGGATCGATGTGCAGGTACATAGACTCGTTGTCATAAGTGAGGAGAAGTGGAGTTAGTGTGGTTCTATTTAAAAAAGCCAATACGATCACTTCCTTTGTTTTCATAATATAAGTAGGAAATTCGACACCGGAGACGTCCAGTGTCAATGACTTAGGATTACTTATACTGTCTGAGTAGAAAGAAAAGGCCGTTGTGGACGGCCCTTTCTTTCTGGAAGGGCTACAACTATTTATGATAATAAGAGGTTGAATACAACACATCATGAACGTTTATTTGCAAGTATCCTGTTGTGGTGGGAAGAAATCACTTGGGAATGGCGTAAGAGTTGTGTCAAAGAAATTTAGGCAGGGGTTTTCTGGAGTATCCGGGAATTCCTCACAGGTTGGTGGTTCTGGGCAGAATCCAAAGGCTGGAACGAGTAATTGAACTAAGCCGGTTACTTTTGTTATTACGAAGCTACCAATAGCGAGCTGAATTGAAGTTTTCGTGAATATTGGGCTGGTTAATACTTCGGTTCTTGTTTCAACTCGCAGGTTGAATTCGAATTCTGGTCGAGTTGGTGGGAAGTACATTACTATATCTTTGTTGATATCCGGCAGTTTACCTTCGACAGTTAATAAGGTTCCTGTGGAATCGCGTAGAGTTAACTTAAAAGGAATCTGAATCGTAAACTGAACTCTTGAGAAATTGGGGCGTGAAGGGATAGGAGTAATTACCACACTGCCAGGTACAATCACACCTGTAGAAAAAGTCATGCTGACAAAGGTAAAGGGAGGTACACTGCAATCAGGCAAGGAGACTGAGAAGGCAGGGAAGCATTCCCTTTGCAAGCAGCTGGCATAAACTTTTTCTGCAATGATGCAAACAGATTCAGTTATTTCCTCTAGTTGATAAGGGTCAGTTAGGTCAATGGGATCACTGGGTGATAATGCAGATCCAACTCTACCCACGGTGACACCCTTAGGCGGGAATGAAGTTGGAATAGCAGCTGCAATGGTGTTTGTAAGGGTATTAATGATACTAATCGAATTATCCCCTTCGTTGGCAACCCATACTTGGGTGCCATCACCGGTAACATCAAGGCCGTTAGGATCTGTTCCAACAAGAACTGTGGTTATCACATTAAGACCGGTTGTTGAGATTACACTTACACTGTTTGATCCATTGTTGCTGACATACATAAAGACTGGATTTACCGGATTAGCTGCAATTTTTTGCGGATTACTACCGACTGATATTAGGCTCAATAGGGTATTGTCAGCGGTATTAAGGACACTGACGTTGTTGTCGCCGCTGTTGACAACAAAGAGTTTCGTATTATCTAAGCTAACCGCCAGACCATTAGGTGAAGTACCTACTGCGATGGTTGTTATAACTGTATTAGTTACTGGGTTAATGACAGAGACTGAATTGTTGCCGCTATTGCTAACGTAGACGCGACTGCCATCACGGGCAATAGTGACATCGATAGGGTTCGTGCCAACGGTAATGGTGCTTACAACCGTATTAGTCGGAATGCTAATGACGGATACAGTTCCGCTTCCAGAGTTTGTAACGTACGCTGTTGTGCTTGTTGGGTCAATTGCTACTGATGTAGGCGCAAGACCCACAGGAATCGTTGCGAGGACAAGATTTTTTGCAGTACATAAGATGGAGACGGTATTGCTGCCAGAATTAGGAACTAAAACCTTTGTACCATCTGGTGTGCGTTTTGGGAAAGCAGGAGCAATTCCCACAGGAATGGTAGCGACTAGCGCATCGCTGTATACATTATATATGGCGACGGCGTTGTCGAGTGTTACCCAAGCATGGGTTTCAAATAGCATGTGTATATTCCCCCCTCTTTTTATTCCGGAAAAATACCATGAATATGCTGGACTTTCAAAGTATTCTATTCAATCTCTGAGTAGGGTGTTACACACTATTATTTGTTTCACTGAGTCTTGAGAAAATTGTTTGCAGTATCCTTCCCGCCCGTTCACTCCAGTCGTTGGCACGGGCGTAAGCCATCCTGTGAGCCTTACTGACATCTTTTTCTTCTAATATAGAGCGTAAACGCAAAGAGAATAATTGAGGGTCGCTTTCAAGATTGATTTTTGGAATGGTAAGCAGTTCGGGAAGCGGTGTCCCCAGAACCCGGATTCCCGCGGCATAGTATTCATAGAGTTTTATCGGGTTGCATCCCCTGGTCATTTCTGTCTGAAGAAAGGGAATAAGGCCAATATCAAAGTGTTGAAGATAAGCTGGAAGCTCACTATAGGGTTTCAGTCCTAAAAAGAAGACATTGTTAAACTTTCTCAGAGGGAATTGCTTGAGTTGGAATAATGCACCAATAAAAATAAAATTACATTCTGTATTTTCCGTGATTACAAATTTGAGCAATTCCCAATCGAGCCAAGGGGCTATTGCTCCACTATATCCGATGATCGGTTTACCTGATGGAAGATCAAGTGGTCTTTTATTAGTTGTCGGTGAAAAGTGGACGAAATCCACACCGTTGGGGACAAGATATACATGAGGATGTTGTTTACTGAAATACTCAAAAATACTTTGACTACTACAAAAAATGAGGTTCGCTTTTTCCAGGATCGCGTGATAATATGGTTTCCAGCTGGCAAATTCCTCTTCGGGTTCATCCACTGCATCATAAATAACCAGATCCGGGTTATAAGAATAAATTAAATTAATATGTGAGGGAACGGTTAACCAAAGAATGCGTGGTCGTGGGTGGGGAACAGTCATGGCGGAAATCCCTTGACAGAGAAGTAGGGTTGAGGATAAACTCCTGATCCCTGGTTGAAGAAAGTTGCCAAGATCTTCGTAAAGAACGGTTTGGCCCGATGCCGAAAATTGCCCCAGCAACTGTTGTGGGCGCTGAAACATCCAACTCCATGGGATCGAGGGAGGATATATAATAGTAGGCATACGTAACCTCCTAGTACGCAACGTCAAACTTTAAGACTTTAGTCTCTCAACATTTTGCCATCTGGTATCTAGCATTCATGGTGGAGCTGCTACCTCGACGTCCTGCTCATTTTATGGCCCCATTTGATCAATCCATCTTGGTATCATTATGCTTGCAGTCCTTGTCAGGTTTGTGCTGCGTGTGTGGATGATCAAGCTGGGTTGAGAAGGTTAGTCGAAGTTGGAACAAAATGATCATCTTTTCTTGCAGGGTTCTAAAGACACCTTCTTTAAAGGAGCTATCTTGCAGCGGTACACGGTCGAGAACGTTATCTATTTCATTGATTTGACTGAAGAGAAGTTGGCAGGTAGGTAATGGATTATAGTACTGCTGGCTAAAGGCGTTATACTCTGTGTTGTCACTTGAGAGTGTCTGTTCTTCGGATGAAAACCCTGAAGGCAGTGGTGTTGATCTTGCAAATCCGTATTCGCGCTGTTGGTCATTATTGACAGGTGGAAATATGAGATGCCCACCAAGGTCAATGACACATGAAATAGGTATATCGACAACGAAGTCTTTTATTACCCCTTCCACTGCGGTTGCAGTTTGTCGTATTGCTTCTGAATATTGGATATCTTTGCGTACAAAACCTTTGATGAACAACTTGGGAGTATCATATGGTACTTCGGGAATTGATGTAGCGTAATAAAAGTAACGGCTCTCTGTAATTTTTAAATTTTTTCTAATCATTTTAATTTCATGAGCTTTTGTGGGCAAAGTGATGATCGATTCTGCAGGGAGTGATACTGTAATCAACACCGTATCTGGACCGGTTTTCTTTAATTGTATCGGGGTGCATATCTGTAGTGTTGCATTATTTGGGATTGTTGGATTTGGAGTAATCGGTTGAATTGGTTGAGTGCAAACCTTAGGAGAAGATGGAGTCTGTACAACCCAAGCAGGAATAGATGGAGCTGACTGAGTCCAATGATGAAGACAGGAATAAGGACTATGCTTATAAACAGTCATGTTTTCTCTTCCTTCCTAATAAAGAAATCAAGATGTTATCAACAAGATGTTATCAATAAGAAGATATCACTAAAAAGTAATCTATAAAAAGTTGCTCTCAAGTTTGTGTACTTGAAAAACATTGATTATCCCCTTAAGAACATCAATAATAAAAATTGTTTTTCGACCGGGCAAATTACTTACCGGTTGGGCCAATCTGCTAATAAAGAGCTGATATATATAGGATATGTTTAGTAAAAGGAATTTGTTCCGGAATGAAGTTTACATGGAATTGAACAAGTCTTTCCTAAACCCCATTTCTTCTGCGTTGGACCAAGGGAAAAATATAATAAAAAATAATGCAGAGACTTCCAGCGATAAAGTCTCTGCTTGAGGAGAAGAGATATTTGAACCATCTAACAACGTAAAACGACTTCACATGTAGGGCATAAGCGCCAGGGTCTATTCCTTATGGTACCCGGCTTACTAACATGTCCGAGTTTTCCTTCTCCTTCCATATCAAAGCAGCAGCTAACTATAGTACCGTCCCAGAGAACGCAAGTCCAGTTTTGGTTTAAGAAACAACATTCTTGATACTCGCCGAGACCTTTATTGCCCCAAGAATGTTGATCAACATGGCATATTTGGTAATCTCCAGGGATTACTCCATTAATAGTAGTGTCACCTTTAGTGTCGCCAAACGTCTGCAGTAGGATCTTCAACTGAGATCCCTTTTGCGCTTTTTCTTGTATTAACAAGTTCACATCAACTAACTTAGCGCCATTTTCCATGCTAATTACAAGTAAACCCTTGAAATTAAGCAGCATGTCTCTGATTTCTATTTTTTGAAGAAGGCGACCGTTGGTGCTTAAACGCCAATTAATATTGTGGTCTTCTAAATACTGTAGATAAAGATTAA
>JBMNTM010000018.1:0-17235 GCA_050945735.1 Desulfosporosinus sp. | reverse complement strand
ACAGGATTTGCTCATCGGTAAATCCAGAGATAATGAAGCATTGATTTGTCAACTACAGAACTGGATCGGCGAATTACCCAGTTATATCAAGGCTTTATTCGCACAACCGAGGTGCGAAAGTTGAGTTAATAATTTTGCGCCACCCCCATTGATCTTTCGTACCTATTAAATAATCACCTGGTTATTTATCCCTTACCGGTTTGCTTACGTTGTATCCCGGAGATTTTTGCCCATTCGGATCTTGACTATTACCAGGAACTTTAGGCAACGGTCGACTGGGTGTCACTATGATGGGCTTTAATAAGTCCACTTCATGTTGATCAATCACTTTATTAGTGGTTATGCCAAGAAATAAATTTTTAACTACTTTCTTTACTTCATCCGGATCTACCTTCCAGTAACTTGTTCCATCAATATCCTGAAACGCTCCCGGTAACGTCTGCGAAATCACGTTCGCGCTATCAAAACGAACAGCCACTGAAGCTAACTGAAGCATCTCTTTGGCGGATAAATTCGTGTTTACCGCCCCCCTCAATTGGGGAATAAGGAAAGGAAGCTTGGGCAGAGTGCTAAGCTTAAACATTTCCTTGGCAACTGCTTTCAGAACGACTTGTTGTCTTGCAGTCCGTGAAATGTCGGCCAAAGCATCATGACGGAAACGGGCATATTGCAGTGCTTGCGAACCATTCAGGCGCTGAACTCCTTTCTTTAAGTTAATATACCCATCTTCAAGGTCTCCCGTCTCATAATACATATCCTTCTCAACATCAACCGTAATTCCACCTAACGTATCGATAATTTTTTTAAAACCGGCAAAATTTGTTTGGACATATCCCGCGAGTTTTTCACCGGTCAATTCTTCAACTTTTTTTTGTAGCGTCAACAAATCAGTTAACGCGGCGATGCCATTAATTTTAAGGTAACCATGACCGGCAAGATAGATACGTGTATCACGCGGAATTGAAAGCAGGTAAACGCGCTGTGTTTTTGGATCAACACTGGCTAAAATTAGCGAATCAGTATTATACTTTTCCTCATTGGGACGCTGATCTGCTCCGATAAGTAAGATGCTCATCCGATTTTGAAGCTCTTGCGCTGAATCATCAGATACTACATCAGCCCCAACACCGAGTTTCTTACTACCTCCTATAAACCCATTATACCAAAGTAGACCTGCAAGCGTTATTCCCAGTAAGGTTACGATCATTAGGAGAAACTTCACTTTCCACTTCACATCACCATCTCCATCATTTCGCATCTTGCATTATTATTATAATACATTGGTATTTACCTGCTCGCAATCACTGACACGATTCCTCTTCTTCCGCAGATAATTCACTCAGGCGACGAATAATCTCCGCACGATCGCCATCCAGCAGGGTTCGTACATCAATAAGCACCCAATCCTTATGAATACGGGACAGAATAGCTACAGTCCCAAGACGTAAAAACGATTCTAACTCAATTACGCTCCCACGGACCGGACGCATAGCACACACCCATGTTGGGAGATTAACCGTAGGCCATGCTCCGCCACCTACCTGAGAAAAGTCCTCTCGCAATTCAACTAAGATAGCCGGATTCGGCCGAAGCGCCTCAACAAGCTCAGCGGCGGCTAACTTCAAGGTCTCTAATGGAAGAGAGAGCATCTTCCACACAGGGATATCCTCTATTCTCTCATTGCTATACAAGAGGAGGGTCCCTTCAAGAGCCGCTAAGGTCAATTTATCGATCCTTAAGGCCCGCGTCAATTGATTAGCCTTCAAACGTTGGATAAGAGCTTTTTTCCCCAAGATGATCCCGGCCTGCGGACCGCCGAGTAATTTGTCGCCGCTAAAAGAAATGAGGGAAATCCCAGTCTTGACAGTTTGTCGTATGGTAGGTTCGAGGGGAAAGCCGAGACTTGAGCCATCAAAAAAACTGCCACTTCCTAAGTCTTCCATTACAGGTAAGCCTCGTGTTTTAGCAAGCTCCACTAACTCGGCTCCGGAAACGGAATGGGTGAATCCTTCAATTCGGTAATTACTTGTATGAACTTTTAATAACATGGCCGTTTCCGGTCCAATCGCTTTCTCATAGTCTCTAAGCCAAGTTTTATTGGTGGTTCCTACTTCGACAAGTCTTGCACCTCCGGCTTTCAAAACATCCGGGATTCGAAAGGAGCCACCAACTTCCACTAGTTCGCCCCGTGACACGATAACCTCTTTGCCTTGGGCAAATGTATTCATCACTAATAACACTGCTGCCGCATTATTATTGACTACCATAGCAGCTTCTGCCCCAGTTAGATGACATAGCAGCTCTTCAACATGCACATAGCGCGAACCGCGCTCTCCAGTTTTAATATTCAACTCAAGATTGCTGTATCTTGCCGCTAGTTCTGCTACATAATGCGCGACCTCTGGCGCTAATAAAGCTCTGCCACAATTAGTATGTAAAATAACCCCTGTTCCATTGATCACACGCTGCAAACTATGAACAGGACATGTCAATTCCTTGAGAAGCTGTGTTTTTAACCACGGCCAAAGGGAGTTCTCAAATTCGGCAAACGAATCCGAAAAAATTTGATTGACATTCTCCCGCGCTTTTTGGAGAACCTGTCGAACTCCATGCGTCAAACGAAGCCGCTGTCTTTCATTCGTCAAAAACGGACTGAATTCTCTGTCCTGCTCCAGCCGGGAAATCACCTCGTGAACAGCTGGAAGGGTACGTAAACGCCTTTGCTTCTCTTGATCCACTCGCTTTATCACTCCTTATTGGTCTCAACTTATCTCGACCAAATCTCCTTATACCAGCCCGCACGCTTTTTAGGATTTCGACAGGCAGATTAGCATATGATTAAAGAAGTACAAAGTTTATTTTATTTTAACATTAACAGATAAAAAATTACTATCTTAATTAGAGTTATATTTTGCCTTCAGCCACTGATACCTGACTTCTGACTTCAAGGAGGAATATCCATGTCCAGCATCAGCCCAACTCATCCACTGACAGAGCCCACTAATCTTGCTATTATTATCCCCTTTAAAAGCCTCTATAATAAAAAAACTCAGTTAAAGCCCTGTATCTTTTGTGGTAAAACTGTGGAGATTCAAAAGTTTAAAGGCAAAACAGTCTGTATACGCTGTCTAAGCCAAATTCCAGACATCTTTTCCTACAAATAAAATAGGTAAAAACAGAGACTAATCTGCTAATCATCAGGCTCTCCTGAAAATTAATTAATTTTCCCAACTTCTTATATAAGCCAAGACGGAAAAAATTTCGAGATTATCGATAGCCCCAGGATAATATGAAGAAACTATACATCAATAAAAAAAGGAAGTGTATGCTTCCCTTTTTTTGTCCTATTCAGAAAGTATAGCTGCTAGTAGACAGTCTGATTATAAACTACAGAAAATTCCCTTTCATGATGCCCAGGGCTACAGGGACACTCGGACATCCGTGTCCAACGGCTTTTTGTTAAATGAAGCATTAAGTGTTTGCACAGCATTTTCTGGAATAATAACCTTCCCATGTTCAGAAAGAAAAACACCACTTGTGCCCACAACTTCGCCATATTCATCAAGGACCGCCTCAGCAAACAACCTTTTTTTACCGGTTCCCATACGGTCTAACACAAGGTAATATTCTTTTTCGAAAAGATATAGAGCTGAACGCATCTGATTAAATTCCGGTAAACGTCCAACTGCGGCTAAAACGTCTTCGAAGTCGGCAAATGCATAAGCTAACTCTGACACACGCCCTTTAGTGGACTTACGCGCGGTCTTTTCCTTATTTAAACATTCAATTTGATCTTCCTGCTTCATAATCGTGATGACAAACTCGTCATTCGACGCTACGGTTGCCTGAATCCAGAAGGGCTGATCTAAACTAAACTCCACTTCTTCTCTTGCTTGCGAAATGAGTTCCCAAAATAATTGCTCGGTTTTCGCTGATCGCTGGAAGAGATCAGCCATCGTAATATCCCTGTCAGTCAATTCTGTCAAAGAAATAAAGATGCGGATGGTATGCTCGTTAACTTTTTGAACACGCATATCCCCACACTCCTTTCAGCATTCAAGCTCATTTCCTATCCTATTTCTATTATAGCATACTATGCAATTACTTTTTATGTGAAAAATTAGAATCTTTCCCGTATTTTTCATGCCAGGGAAGATTTATGCTAATTATTGGTACTTTATTTAGATACTTTTTCGTATACTTTCCGGATGGCCTTTACCGCCGTCCGGGACTAGAGGGCAAAATCCAGGCACTCCTTCTTCCCTCAAGCAACCCCTAACTATTTTATTCGACTATTCATTTAATAGCAAATTTCCTACAAGTTCGCAGCGTACAACTTCGCGGCGTACGGGAAGAAATGTTAGTTTTACTTGGTCTTCAATATTCAGCTGCTCATATACGTTATGGTCAACATAGAACTGGTTTTGTACTGAACCGCTAACAACATCTAATACATAGGTCCCAGTGTCTGAATCATAGGTTTTTCCCTGAACGAAGCCCTGGGTAAAACCCGGTTGGGACAACCAATCCGGTTGAGAGAATAATAATAGTTTTGTGTAAATTCCTAAAACCCAAATCCAAATTAATACTTTTCCTGCGAACACTAAAAATCCCCAAGCATCATGAGCATAACGCCATGTACCTACTAATTTCCAAACCAATCGGGAGAGGATAAACCCCCATATCAAAACGAGCATGCTTAAATATGGCCAAGTCGTTCTCCAAAGATAAATATAGTAGTCTACCATATTTTACCCCTTGTGTTCTATACCACATAAACTTCTGTAGACATTATTACTCAATAGGCCTTAGGACAAACCGCCTTCCCGAAATAACTACATTGGGACATTGTTAAATCCTCCATAGTAATTCCCTCCCAATTTAGTAATAATTCTTAAGTTAATCAGATTCTACATATTTTCTACAATAAAGTCAACTGCAATAATGTCAACAATTCAGAATGATTAATTATTCCCGGTTATGAAATCGCATAAGTTTCGACAAATTGCAGGAATTACCAAGTCATATCGCTATTGTACTACGTATCCTTACCGACAAGAAAGAGCCTATACAGAAGGCTCTCTTATAAAAGTTACATAATCTAATCTCCAACATATTTAAGACTTTGAACCGAGAGAAAAAAACCTCCGGTTAAATAACAACTTTAAACGATTCTAAGCTCCCCAAGTTTTCTGTTCCAGCCCCGCCATAATCTTCTGTACATAAGCTTGCGTTTCCTTATAGGGGGGTATGCCATTGTACTTCTCTACAGCACCTGGCCCAGCATTATAAGCAGCCAAACTAAGCGGGATATTTCCTTTAAAACGGTCTAACAAATCTTTTAGGAAATGTGTTCCTCCATCCAGATTTTGGATCACATCGCAAGCGTTCTTCACGCCATAAGAAGCAGCAGTTCCCGGCATCAACTGCATTAAGCCCATGGCACCGGCCGGTGATGTTGCCTTGGGATTGAAAGCTGACTCCGCATTAACGACTTGATAAATCAGATTTGGGTCCACCCCGTACTTCTGAGCCATCGAATAAATAATATGTTCTACCGAACTGATATTTTGGCCTTTTGCCTGGGGGATAGAAACACTCTGTTTGTTCTTAGCCTGAGCTGTGAGAGACAAATCCCCCAATTGAGCGTTAAGCCCTGTTGTGGTATTGGTTCGCCCAAGAGCTGCTTGCAGAAAAGTAGCAAAAAGCAGCGCACTTGTATTGCCCATTCCTCCGGCTTCAGACGACCCTGCCCAATTATTTTGGGCGGTCTGCCAAGACGAATTCATCTGTTGAAGTTGCAATAAGAGAAACATCTGGACAACATTCATCGCAAATAAACTCCTTTTACCGGCCTGCATTAAAGTAGTATGTAAAACGCTGCGTTATACAGATTATCAGACTAATTGATTCAATCCCTTTACCTCATTACTTTCCAAAATCTGTTCCGGAATAAGCTGTATAATAATTCGATCCGGGAGATTTACTATTCCACCGATAAAAGGGGCTGTGATCAACGGCGGAAGCGGAATAATATTCTCCAAGCTACGCACCTCGCGAACTGTGTCAACTGCAAAAGCTACCTGATTTCCATGCACTTCGGTGATTAAAGCAAAGGTATTCTGATCCTCCAATGCCACCGCATGATCTTTTGAAATTGCTGCTAAATCTGTGATATGTTTTCTTTCAAGCCCAAAGCGCACATGTAAATCAATCAGAGGGATCACCTTATCCCGCAGATTAATCAGGCCCCACACGTAAGCAGGCGCTTGCGGAACCGTACGCACCGCCTCTAAACGGGCAATTTGCTGGATTACTTCAATGGGCATCGCATATTCTTCTTCACCGAGTGTAAAAATGACAACTTGTACTGCTATTCTGAGTACATCTCCTAATAGATCTTTCCTAATTCATTGACTGCTTTTGCTAACATCTCGTCTTGGATCTGGATCACTTTTTGATTCGCTTCATAGGCTTTCATGACCGTGATCATTCGCACCATTTGTCCTGAAAGATCAACATTCGAAGCTTCAATCTTTCCTTGCAGAACTTGCACACGAGCTGCTGCTTGAACCGGTTGAGATGCACTATACAAGGATTGCCCTTCACGTACTAAGGCAGCTGCCGGAATTTCCACGATCCTGAGGCGATCGATATCACGTCCTTCATCTATAATCATCCCCTCGGCGCTGACCATAAAATCAGGGCTAAGGGGACCGATTGGACCATTTTCACCCAGTAAAGCATAGCCATCAGAAGTCTGGAGCATCCCATTAGCATCCAGCTGAAAATGGCCATTGCGCGTATAGCGTTCTCCGCCCGGTGTCTGAACAACAAAATAACCGGGTGACGTTAAAGCGAGATCGGTCTTCTTCTCCGTAGTTTGTAAAGGCCCCTGAACAGTAGACAGGACAGGACGATCCACACCAACTCCCGTCCCGATATTACCTAATGATATAACCTCAGCGGCATAGTTTCCGCCCAGGCGGTCGATCAGCATGGTCGGAAAAGAAATATTACTGGCAATTAGTTCTTTATAGCCCGCAGTCTTCAAATTCGCAACATTATCCCCTATTACTTCACTTTGCATTTGGGTGGCCAACATACCGGTCGCTGACGTATATAGTCCACGTATCACTTTTACCACGCCTTTATCAGTTATTCTGGAATTTTAAAATCAGACAATTTATGAATCCTTCAAAGCATACAATGTGCCGTTACTTGATCACCATCCGCAGCAAACCTAATTGTGAAGAGAGGGTACGGGTAAGAGAATTGTAGTAAAGGCCATTCTTTGCTACATTAGACATTTCATGTTCAATATCCACATTGTTGCCATCATTACGGAAGGCCGTCGTTTGATCTGTGATAATCCCCACTCCCATGCTTCCTTCCGCCACACCAGGAATGTGCCGCGGTGACGTCAATTTCAATGCCAGCACTTCACTCTCTAATCCTAAGGCCGCTCCGAGCACCGCTTGGAAATCGACATCGGAGCGTTTAAAATGCGGCGTATCGATATTGGCTACGTTATTAGACAGGACATGTTGCCTAATCCCGGAAGCCTCCAGCCCTTTTTCCAAGACCTTCAAAACCGGTCCATCCAGCCATCCGGACATTTACTCTACCTCCTTAAGGTATTAGCCATTCCCCACATCTTATCCCCGTCTGAAACCAACCGGGCATTCATTTGATAAGCGCGCTGGACCTGGAGCAGATCCGTCAGCGCGGCGGCTAAATCGACATTTGATTGCTCTAAGGCTTGATGGCGAATTGTTCCCAGTACCAGATTACCTGCCGTAGTACTACCCGGTTGCCCAAGCTGTGGTGCGCCGGAATTAACTGTCGGGACAAAGAGGTTGTTCGCGTTTCTCTGTAAGCCCTCCGGATTTTGAAATCCGGCTAAAACCAACTGTCCGAACACCCGGCTTTCTCCCTCGCTAACCCCAGTAATCTCCCCATTGGCCGCAACTGTTACTTCTGTAGCCCCGGGAGGAATCGCGCCATTGATTTGGACAATATTTCCCTGCATATCTACCAGCTGCCCTGAACCATCTAGGTGAAAGGCCCCCGCCCGGGTATAGCTCAGCTCGCCATCCGGCGTCCGAACGGGAAAAAAGCCCGCGCCATCAATTCCCATATCTAAAGAGCGCTCCGTGTGCTTCAAAATCCCTTGTTGCAGGTTGGTCCCACTGGCGTTAGAGACTACTCCGGCTCCCACGTCCAGAGTAATCACCATATTTTCTTCTTCTTCAGAATTTATTTTTCCGGAACGCACTTCTGTTGCCAAGGCCTCTGCAAAAACCATCTGATTGGCCTTAAAGCCTGGCGTACTAACGTTAGCCAGGTTATTCCCAATGATATCCAGTGCTATTTGCTGCGCACGCAGTCCCGCGGCAGCAGTACCTACCAGGCGCATGAAACAACCCTCCGTCTTTTCTCAATATTCCCGGCAAAAAATATTCCAGCCAAAAAATCAATACTTCAGTTCCCCACCGCAAAGTGACCACAGAGAAGTGGTATGCGTGACTAATAGCCCTTAGCGTTAGCGTTTAAGATTAATCAGTTCTTCCAAAAGAGTGTCGGAAACCGTAATCACGCGTGAATTCGCCTGGAAACCACGCTGGGTCACGATCATATCCGTGAATTCTGTGGACAGGTCGACATTGGACATTTCTACGCTGTTGGGAATGATACTTGCCCGGCCATCCTCACCGGCCGCCCCGATATTAGGCAGCCCGGAGTTATTAGATGTCGTGTAGAAACTCCCCCCCACATTCTGAAGGCCTGCTTCATTAGCGAAGGTGGCAATGGCGACTTGCGCTATTTTGTGTGTTACGGTGTCTACTCCATTACTGTAAACCCCGGTAATTACGCCACTTTGATCAATGCTAAAGTCTGTTAGCGTATGGGGTTTGTTTATGAAATCATAACTGATTGGCTTTGTTAGTGTAGTATCAGTAGAACCGTCAGCCTGTTTTGCCCCAAAAGTGATCTGATATTGGCCATTGACATAATTGACAACATATTCCCCATTTCCTGGGATATCAGAGGTAGCTAATGTGTATGGGACAAATGTACCACTAGCACCAGCATCATTATAGACAATTGCGCCCGGTTTAGGCGGATAATCCACTATAGCTGTATTCCCAGAAATAGTAGCTGTATCCATATTTGCAGCAGGCACATAACTCATGTTCAATCCATCAGGGGCCGTAGGAGCTACAAAGCCTTTAGCAAAGGTTATAGTTCCACTTATTGGATCAAAGGTGAATTGACCTGTTGTAGGTGTCGTTGTCAAAGGCACCATCGTCATGCCATCAATCGTCACATTCGCTGCTCCCTTTAATCCGACATTATCAACATAGGAAGCAGGAAACCCAGCAACTTCAGCGTTAAATCCCACTGTTGCATCATTTAATAACACTTCAGTAGTAGCTATCGGCATACCACTATCCGACGCCAAAATATCCCCTATCTTAAACCTAATATCCGAAATTGCCCCCCAATTAACCGGCGTGGAATCATCGATACCCCAGCTGTAGCCTTGCACCTTGGCTCCCGTAGCGGGATCTATCAGAATACCATCGCTATCCAAGCTAAACCCGCCGGCACGTGTATAGATTTGCTGGCCGTTATTATTCAAGACAAAAAAACCCGCGCCCTGCAACATCATATCCGTTGGGTTTCCCGTGGATTGTGAACTTCCCTGGGTGATAATTTGGTCGATCGCCCCGATCCGCATCCCCATACCGACTTGCATGGCGTTTGTGCCGCCTTGAACCGGGGAAGGAGCAGAAGCTCCTTTCATGGTTTGGCTCAGTTCGGACGCAAACGATACCCGGCTGCGCTTATAACCAATTGTATTCACGTTGGCAATGTTATTCCCGATAACATCCATTCTAGTTTGGTGATTTCTTAACCCCGAAATGGCAGAATATAAGGAACGTATCATTAGACGTAATCCTCCTTTATAGCATATAGCTACTAAATTAATAGAATTAATAGAATTAATAGACTAAAAATTGATACCGATAAGACACTGAGATTAACAATTTTACGGTTACTTAATTGTATCCGCCTCCATAATACGATCATCTTCTGTTGCAACCGCGTCTTCATCCATACTAGCGGTGTGCTCATCCATAACAGGCAGTGTTGTTACCGGATTTTGCTCCTTAACCGAGGTAATCAGACCAATTTCCAAATCTGCCAAGGTGCCGTCTTCTTGGCGAATCTGCAGCTTCGGCTCGCCGACGAGCCACTTTACTGCTTCAACCGTGCCTTCCAGCAGGGTTTCGGTCTCACCGGCAACAACCACTCCGCTCACCCATTTGCCAATCATGGCTGCTCCTTGGAGAAGTGAGGATTGTTGACAGAAGAAAGTCATACTACTGTTTAAGGCCTCCATGGAGGCAGCAATATTGTTCATCTGCTCTAAAGAGCTGAACTGGGCCAATTGCGCAATGGAGTCTTTATTATCTATTGGATTCAGAGGATCTTGATTACGCATCTGCGCAATCAGTAACTTGAGGAAATCATCTTTTCCCAGCATATCATTGGTTACGAGTTCCTGACTGCCGCTCGTATTATTAATTTTATTAATCCTATAAGTCATCCCATCAATGATGTTACTCATAATTCCTCCTAGGCTGTAACATTAATCCGGTTAATTCCGTCCAGTCCGTAAGAAATGGGATTAAGGACGGGAATTACAACTTCATCTTCGTTAGGGAGTGAATAATTATGGTGGGACCGGTTATTGGTCTGTTCACCCTGCCGCTCCGGTTGGTGTTCGCCATTTTGCCCCATTTGTAAGGAACCACAGTTTACACCTTGATCCAGGAGATTTTGACGCAGCTCCGGCAGCTGACTTTGCAGAAGCTGTCCGGTCGCGGCTTCAGATGCATTTACTTGTAAGTGAACCTGTCCACCCTCCCAACGTAAAAAAATGCGAATTTTTCCTAAGTTTTCCGGCTGTAACTGGATGTCTAATTCCTTCAAATTCTGTTGCCGGTTCAGGACTTGCTCGCGTACTACACCGGCGATCTGTTCCCAGAGCGGAAGCCAGACAATTTTTCCCGCCGCGAGAGGCGGTTGTTGGATATCGTTAACCGTTACCCCGGCCCCGATGCTTGACTGGCTTTGACCATCCTTAATTCCGGCGGATTCCAAGGACTTCACCAGCTCTAACTTCTGAACTTCCTTATTAATATTCTCTGCGAACTTATCGGATTTCAGATAATCTGCCTTGGTATGCTCTTTTGGAATAGGAGATGAAATTTTATCTTGAAAGCCTTGCATAAGCCCCTCGGATTGCTGCTGATTGTTCGTAAGTAAAGCAGTTTCTTGCGCACCGGCAGCCCTAGATTTTGCGTCAGCTCCTATGTTCTTAAATTGATAGTTAAATTGATTGTGTATAATTTTCAATAATTCCTGACTACCCTGCCCGCTTTCAGCCCCTAAGCGGGTCCCCTGCGAAGTGGAATCACTAATTTTACCGGCAAGGGCACCTAACAGATCAATGATCACCTGTCCATATTTATCGAATAATACCTGTCTAAATTGAGCCAATTCCGTGCTTGCGCGGTTATCACCCGGCAATTTTCGTGTCGTCAGCCCAGTAGATGCTAAATCCTCATTTGAAGCCAGAAAAACCAGCTTCAACAGAGCTAATTCCAGCTCCTTACCTGCTGCACCCCGCCCAGCCGGAAAAGATTTTTCGTTAGCGATAGATAATTTCTCGATTCCCGGGCTGACACTTTCTCCGGAATTGGCCTCCTGGGCTACCGAATCACTGGGCAGCATCATTTGCGTAAGAAACGGAAATAAAAAATTACCATACCCCAGTATACTTCCAGCAACATTTGGGTGCTGGTTAATTTGAACTGGATTAACATTACTCTGCTTCGCCTGTGCATCTTGATTTACTAACGCGGAGCTGAGCCCTTTCAGATTGACGTTTGCAGTCATGAAGCTACTAAACAGCGCCGCAAAAACAGCGGCTACGTTTTCTGAGCAGTCCGCAACGTTTTTTTCCTTTGGTGAAGTTATTTTTTCCAGTTTGCTGCTCTCCTTAAGGATATCCGAAAGGACAGACATACTTGACAATACGCTCACCTCCGCCAAAACTAACAAAGCTACTATAAGTTATATCGACAAACAGGGAATAAAACATTAGGCAATTATTCTTCATAATAAGTTCTTCTTTTGCCGGCTGAGTCTGCCCCTTAAGCGCATAATGGCTTGAGAATGCAGTTGAGAAATCCTGGATTCGGATAGTTTTAAAACCGCTGCAATCTCTTTTAAGGTTAGTTCTTCCTGATAATAAAGCGCGACTACTAATTTTTCTTTCGGGGGTAGCTTTTCAACTGCCATAGCAAGCATCTGTTTTTGTTCTTCCTTTTCTATGGCTTGATATGCTTCCAGAGCTTGCGTATCGGTCAGTAAATTAAGGGGCGTGCAGCTATTATCCCCATCATTATCTATAGAGACCTCATCAAACGAGGTCAAGTTTAAGATTTGTGATTGGGCTAAAGCTCTTTCTATTTCCTGCACATCCACGTTCAGAAAATCGGCAACTTCCTGCACCGTAGCCGCTCGTCCCAGCCGGCATTCCAATTCTGTAAAGCCATCTTGAACCCGTTTGACCTTTTGTCTTGCCGAATGAGGAACCCAATCCATGATGCGCAGCCCGTCAATCATAGCGCCGCGAATACGGATTGAGGCATAGGTTTCAAATTTTAATCCTCTGGTCGCTTCGAACCGTTTCAAGGCATCAAGTAAGCCAAAGACCCCATAACCAATGATATCATCCTCATCAACATGCGGTGGCAAAGACATAGTCAAACGACCCGCTATACGCTTAACCAAAGATAAGTATTTTTCAATTTGTTCCTGTTTCCACGCTCCACGCGAAGCGGTTTCATAGGCTTTAGGTATCAAGTCTTCTCACCCCCTCTTGGTTCCAAGCGTAGCCGGTTTATGCTTTTCACGCTTATTGCTTAATCGCATTATTCCTTAGTCGCACATCGATATCGAACACGAAATTAAGAATCGCCCCAGCCCATGCGGCGCACTATTTCTGCTTGCCGCTTATAATCCGGCATTCCTTCACTTAAATCGGGATCTAACTGACCGGCAATTTTTGTGTCTTGGCCTGAAGGCGTTGGGAAAGCATCTTCATCTCCGACAGAGACATCAACAAGCCCTCCACGCTCCGAATCTGCTTCATGCTGCTCATCCTCCGGGTTTTCAACTGCAGCCCATTCAAATAAATTTAAGCTTCCGGCAGTCAAGAGATACATAACGCCAAAGGAAACACCTGCCCGAAAAAATATCCCGGTTATCTTTACTGCATTTAGCCAACTAAGCAAGACAACAATAAAGGTCGTCACTAAAGCTAAGCGCATAGCCCAAGGCTGATATGCTAATCTTTTTTGAACAGTCATCATACCACCTTTTCTCCATGGTTTATTGTTCGGATACGCAAATTTCCTGTCCCGACATCAAAATAAATGGTGCGTCCATACTTTCCACCGGTATCAGCTATCAGAAGGGGAATACCGTGCTTTTGCAACTCTTGTTTTACGGCTTCGGCATTGCGTTCCCCCACATTAAGAAGCGGCGTTTTTCCCGGAAACGAAAACATCTGCGCACCGCCTGCTATTTTGGCCCTGAGACGGGATTTATCGGCACCCATATATGCTATTTGCTTGAGTAATAATTCCAGCGCAGTATCCGCGCATTTCAGCGGATTACCGCCTTTACTTCCCCCGGCTGTGGGAAGCATAATATGCGCCATCCCGCCAACCTTCAGAAGCGGATCATGAATGCAAATCCCAATGCAAGAGCCTAAACCAACAGTCAGCAAAAGGTCGGGTGATTTTGCCATTTTAAGATCAGCCATTCCGACAGTGATAACCATACTCATATACCCATAGCTCCAAACAGTATCTTCAATGAGCCTTCGTCCGGCAAAAAAAGGAATTGCCCTTCGATTTTCGGAATACCGGTGAGTTGCGTATTGATAATTAACACTGTGTCGTCCAGCATACCCTCTTCCAGAAGGATGGCGTCTAAACTCGCGCCCAGCATGTCCACCGCCAACGCCGGTACGGAAGGTTTCAGGGGAATGCCCGAAAACCGTGTTAAGGCCATAAGAAAGGAACTCACCATGATATTCCCCACTTCTTTCAAAGCCGATTGCACCAGCTTATCGGTATAGAGATCCAGTGGTTCATTCGAACCAAATAAAGCTTGGATCATGGCCTCTGCGCTTTCTACCGGAAAGAAGAAAACAGCTTTTCCCGGCACCTCCCCTTCAACCTTTACATAGATGGTAGCCTGAGGCATGTCCATTTCGCCCACGATATCTGAGACCTGTTCAAACGGGACTGCCCATACTTCCGGTACCGTCATATTGATACGCCGTTGTAACAAGGTAGATAAGGCAGTTGCGGCATGACCCGACCCAATGTTTCCAATTTCACATAAGGCATCCAGTTGGAACTGCGTAATTTCCATTTTTATTCCTGCCCTTTCTGGCGCCTAGCCCTTTCAGATTCAAAAATAAAATATATAATTCGATCCCTCTCCCGTTCCGGGATACCCAGAAATTCTACCGAAACTACATATATTTTGTTATCTTCTATCTTTTCGTTATGACAAACACGAGCATCCGTTTTCAGTTCCCCTATTGGCAAGCTTAAGATGACATAAAGCAGTGATTTACCCTCCACCCGCTCCTTTGTCAAAAAACGCATCCCTCCGCCACTTATGTCCAACGTCGTTCCTTTCATAGGATCACTGAGACCTTCCTCGGTTACCAATTGAAACGATACCGGGTAGAGAGCAGGAACTCGAAAAAATTTACGGCGTTGGATTCTTTCTACGACATCCGGTAGCTCAAAAACAAGCATCGGGATCGGAACTGAGATTCTTTGCAGAATTTTTCCCTCAAACGAGTAGGATGCTGCTTCATCTACAAATACAAACTTTACTTTTGTTCCTTTGCGCAATGGTACGACCACGCCATGATCAATCGGTGCACCCACAGTAAACGTTTTCTCCCCTATGTCTTCAATCCGCGTCCGATATGTTCCCTTATATTCCCCTTCCGCTACGATTAGTTCCACTAATAGTCCTATTAAAAGCTTATTCTTATACGACAAATTTCCACCCCTCGTTAAGAAATTCTCAACTGCGTCATGAAAAAACCAAGAATTTCGTCAGCGAAATGAACGGAGCAACTTGCTTATAAAGCCCCGCACTCCGCCGGCTTTGCGGGGTGGATTTAGATAAATCCCTGATACATTACCGGCAATCCACTGAATGCATTTATAGGCCGGACTATCAGGAAAACTGACACCCAAAAGCTCTTGCCGCATAACAGAACGCCCGACGTGAAAGTCATCATAAACCCATCCCAGATAATTAAGCGACCCATCCAGAAACCTATTCACAGCCGTTTCTAACCGATTAAACGTCGCCTGAGCATCAGTTTGATTCTGCACCCGGTTAATTACCACATGAATGGGCACCCCACATCCTTCCTTCCTCAACGTTTTAAGCAAACTATACGCATCGGTCAACGCCGTGGGTTCAGGTGTGATCACCAAGATAATATCGTCTGCGGCCTTTAAAAAATTAGTAACCATATACCCAAGACCAGCTCCCGTATCAATAAGCAGCAGATCGGTCATCCTTTCTAATCTTCCAAGATTAGCGATGACATTTTCCAATTTACTCCTTTCTAAGTTTGCTAGTTCCTGAACACCCGACCCACCCGGTATTATGCGAATGCCCCGTGGACCGGCAAGCAGAATCTGTTCAATAGTTTTTTCGCCGGATAATAAATGCTCAATCGAATACCGTCCGGTAAGCCCAAAGGCAATATCCACGTTTGCAAGTCCCAAATCTCCATCAAGAATAATTACGCTTCGTCCATATTCAGACAAGGCAAGGGCCAGGTTAACCGTTAAATTAGTTTTACCTACTCCCCCTTTACCACTGGTCACGGCGATAACTCTCATATTACTTTTGCTTTTTTGGGAAGCCAACTCGCGCAAAACACTCGCCTGATCAAGCATAGGACATCTCCTCCCCTAAAATGTAGCGCGCCAAAAGGTTAGGCGTAGCTGCCTCAATGTCATCCGGAACATTTTGACCACTCGTCAGATAAGCAGTGGGGAGTGTTGTTTGACCCAAAATATTGAGGATCGATCCTGCGCTCTCAGTCTCGTCCAATTTGGTAAAGATGAGATGCGTTGTTAAATCTTCGAAACGTTGGAAAATGCTCAGTTGATCTGCATATTGTGTTGTCGCGCTCATAACAAGCATGGTAAAATCCGGTTGAGCCTGATCCAAAAATGCGTGCAGTTGTGACATATGCACATCATGGTGAGGGCTTCTGCCTGCCGTATCGATAAAAATTAGTTCTTTATCCGCATGCAGATCTAGGGCCTGACGCATTTCAGCCGGGGTCATTGCCACTTCGACAGATACCCCGATGATCTCACCAAACGTTTTGAGTTGCTCTACGGCGGCAACGCGAAAAGTATCCGAAGTGATCAAGGCGACTTTGCGCTTATCAACAATACTAAATCCAGCGGCCAGTTTACCAATCGTCGTGGTTTTTCCCACGCCGGTTGCTCCGATCAAGGCAACAATTCGCGGTTTATCTATCCCCGGCTGAATAAGCCCGATCTGGCTACAGATTTGGCGGACATTGGCTTCAAGCTGGGCATAGACCCGGGAATTGTCGGCCCATTCTCCCGGCTGCAAAGTTACTTGTAAGCGATTTATTAAGAGCTCAACCATGTTTTGGTTTATCCCTCTGTTTGATAAGTGTTCCGCCCATTTTTGCTGGCTTGGCAGCCAAACCCCTTTTTGTGTTCCCAGTCCTTCCATTTGATTATTGATTTTTTCCAGCATCTGCCGCATAGTCATAATTTCTTCCTGCAGCTCTGCGCTTTGTTCTTTAGCAGCAGGTACCGGCTTAACTTTGGGCAATTCCGCGTCCATATACTCATGATTGGAAACTTGTTTTTTCCGTGTGGTCACCGGTTTTTCCTCAAAGGCTGCAGTGATTTCTACCCGCATCTTTCCAAATAAGCCCAGAAATCCTCCCTCTCGAAACTCACGTGTCTGGAGAATGACTGCTTCAGCTCCTAATTCCCGTTTTACCTTTCTCATAGCATCGGCCACATTATCGCCTACAAATCGTTTAACTCG
>JBMNTM010000017.1:0-17506 GCA_050945735.1 Desulfosporosinus sp. | reverse complement strand
GTCATCCTCCTAAAGTGCAAGGTTTTTAGCCAATTTTTCAATATTTCCTTGCATTAGAATTCGACATATAGACCCTATAACCCTTGTAATTTCGCGATTTTTAGCTATTCAGCAAGCCCTAATTAAATAAGTAAATAATACCAAAAAAAGCAGCATCGATTATGTTTCTTCAGAAAATGAGCAGAAGTAGAGAATTTACTCTCTCTTCTGCTCTTTGTTAGCTATAATTTGGTGCTTCCTTGGTAATCGTCACATCATGAGGGTGACTTTCACGCAGTCCTGCTGCTGTTATGCGCATGAAACGCGTTTGTGTTCTTAGTACCTCAATATTTGCTGCTCCACAATACCCCATCCCTGCGCGCAATCCGCCAATAATTTGATAGATAGTTTCTGAGACGGGGCCTTTAAACGGAACGCGTCCCTCAATACCTTCCGGTACAAGTTTTTGGCTATTTTCTTGGAAATAGCGGTCACTGCTTCCTTCTTTCATAGCGCCAATTGAACCCATTCCCCGATACACTTTAAAACTCCGTCCCTGATAAATTTCCATTTCGCCCGGACTCTCCTCAGTGCCAGCAAAAAGACTTCCGATCATCACGCTTTGAGCACCAGCTGCCAAAGCTTTGACGATGTCCCCGGAAAACTTAATTCCTCCGTCAGCGATAACGGGAATGCCTACTTTATCCGCTTCTTTCGCGCAATTGATAACAGCAGTAATTTGAGGAACCCCAATACCTGCCACCACACGCGTCGTACAAATGGATCCCGGTCCAATCCCGACCTTTATGGCATCTGCGCCAGCTTCGATTAGATCACGAGTTGCTTCTGCAGTTGCCACGTTACCTGCAATAACCTGTGTATTAGGAAAATGATTCTTCAAAAGCTTTAACATATCGATAACACCTTTGGCGTGTCCATGAGCCGTATCCAGAACAAGCACATCAACACGTGCATTAACCAAAGCTTCAGCACGCTGTAATGCATCGGCAGTGACACCTATTGCAGCACCTACCCGTAAACGACCACTTTCATCTTTCGTTGAATTCGGATACTGCCGCGTTTTTTCGATATCTTTAATTGTAATAAGTCCATGAAGCATCCCCTCTGAATCAACAATGGGCAGCTTTTCGATCTTATAATGTGCTAATATTTTTTGGGCTTCTTCAAGTGTCGTACCCACAGGGGCAGTCACTAAATTGGTTTTGGTCATAACCTCACTTATTAAACGATCATAATTACTTTCAAAGCGCAGATCCCGATTAGTTAGTATCCCAACCAGTTTTCCTTTGACAGTAATGGGAACTCCTGAAATTCGATAGCGTTTCATAAGCTCTAAGGCATGACGGACACTGTCACCAGGATGTAAAAAAATGGGATCGGTGATAACACCATGTTCCGATCGTTTTACTTTATCGACTTCTAAGGCCTGCTGATGAATACTCATATTTTTATGAATAATCCCGATTCCGCCTTCTCTCGCGACGGAAATTGCCATCCGAGAATCTGTGACTGTATCCATGCCAGCGCTCATTAACGGAATATTAAGTCGGATACTTTTTGTTAAATTCGTACTAACATCAACCTCATGAGGTAGAATTTCGGATTTGGCAGGAACAATAAGAACATCATCAAATGTAAGTCCTGTTTCTTTGATAATACGACTGGAAGGCATGTTTATCTCCTTTCCCGATAGTTTTCTAATTAGTATAGCAGATTAATTTGAAAAAGAACAGAATTTGTTCGTGTCTTGTAAAATCAGAATTGGTTTATTATGATAGGGGCAGGAGGAGGCAAATATGTTTTATCGTATGCATCAATTTATCAAATTACTTAATCCCCATATAGATTCTTCAGAAATAACCTGGGCGCTGAAATGCCTACCTTCTGAGGCCCATTCACTCTTTCTTAAGCAGTCACCTTCAGAACAGCGTCATGCTCTGGATGTGGCTAAAAGTATAATGAAAGAAAAAAATACCTTATCTCTGTTAAACTTCCAAAACCTTCTCATTGCTGCGCTCCTCCATGATTGTGGGAAATCCAAAGTTAGCATCCGCCTCTGGCATCGAGTATTTGTTGTATTAATGCAAAAAATGCCCCAATCCATCTGGTCCCGCCTCGAAAGAAGTCATACCATTTTTGCTGTACCATTAAGGACCGCTTCACAGCACGCCGTTTGGGGTGGTAATTTAGCTAAGAGAGCAGGCTTAAACCCCACAATCTGTCGCTTGATCTATGAACATCATAGCCCTAAAACTAAGTTAGGTCGAGTTTTAGAAAGAGCAGATAATGCACATTAAGAAGCATGAGTCACCTAACGGTTGACCCATGCTTCTTATAGGTATGATTCTATTCTTTCCTGGAGCTCCACGATTTCCTTATTTTTTGAAAAAATCCATTTGGCAAAGCGCATATTATCTCGTTGTAAGCGCACGTTTTCCTTTTCAAGATGGTGAACCAAAGTCACCTTTTCACGCTCTACTTTCTCTAACAGGTTCATCAGTACTCTTCTACTTACTCTTAAATGTTCAACACGCTGTTCTAATTCATTAACACGCGCCTTGAGAAATTCTATCTCCTCTATAGGATCCATTTATTTCGCCTCCCTGACTCTGACTTACCCTAGTATTCTATGCCAGAAGAACGCATTTTAACCCTCCCTGTTCCAGATCACATTATTCTCTAACCCAAACGAGGAGGCAATGTCACAAGTATCTGGTTACTCCTAAGCGTAAGTAGCGAGTACTGTATAAAATAAGTTTCTTATCTAATTGTGCCGTTTTAAAATGAGAATTTGCTTAATAACATCCATAGATACTCCCCAACCCCCGAGATTAACGCCAGGTTTACAAGCTTCCCCATGAAAGTCAGATCCTCCTGTCGTGAGCAAACCATATTCCTGTGCAATCTTAAAATATCTTTTTTCATCGTCTGGTTTATGTTGAGAATGCCTTACTTCGATCCCTTGCAAACCTGCTTTTACCCATGCTGGAACACCTTCTTCCAGACGCAGTACTCCTGGGTGGGCAAGAACTGCAATGCCATGGGCTCCACGTATTAAGCGAATTCCCTCTTCGGGAGTTAGTTTAAGACTAGGAACATAAGCCGGAGCCCCAAGCCCGATGTACCGCTCAAACCCTTCCTGGATACTAGTTACATACCCCCGTTTGACCAGCGCCTGACCAATATGCGGGCGTCCAATTGACTCTCCTTGCGCAAACTGTTGTACTTCATCAATCGATAGATTAATCCCCAAGTTCCTTAAGCGGTCCAGAATTTTTACGATGCGTTTTTCACGTGCATTACGCAAACCTTTCAACTTATCAATAAAGTATTTAGATGAGCTATCCATCTCGTATCCCAGGATATGGACTTCCTTATTTTCCCAATTTGTATTCAGCTCAATCCCTTTGAGAATAGTAATTTGATGTGCCGCACCGGCTTCCTCCGCCTCTTTCCAGCCATGTATCGTATCATGGTCTGTGATCCCTATTCCTTTTAAGCCCAGCTTCGCTGCTAATTGCACAAGTTCGGTAGGAGATAATAATCCATCAGATGACGTAGTATGACAATGTAAATCTGCTTCATATAAGTTAACTGCTGAATCCAAACTTTTACCCTTCTTCCATGGTTTCTGCGTAAATTTCTTGTTCACTTTAACACATCCGACAAAAGACGCATAAAATTACGCCCCATAATCTGCTCGACTTCCTGATAGGAAAAACCTATATTTATTAAATCATCTTGCAGATAGATATATTCCCCAACATTACCAAGCCCTATCGGCGTTTCATCGATTCCATCAAAATCTGAGCCTAATCCGACTGTTTCTACCCCAGCCACCTCGGCAATATGACAAATATGACGTACTACATCTGCTCGAGTTGCTACACCGGTTTGATTCAAAAAATGGGGATAGAAGTTTACCCCGACTACACCTTTATGTCTTGCGAGAGCACGGAGTTGTTGATCTGTCAGATTTCGAGGATGAACACAAAGAGCTTTAGCACAGGAATGTGTTGCTGCAACGGGGTCCTTTGAAATCTCTAAGACATGCCAGAATCCTGTTTCATTAAGATGGGAAACATCGACAACCATCCCGAGTTCATTCATTCTCTGCACAACCTTCTGGCCAAAATTTGTTAATCCGAGATGAGTGTCTACTTCGCCAACACCAGCACCCAAAGCATTACGTTGATTCCAAGTCAAGCCTAAGGCTCTAACCCCCAGTTTAAATATAATATCCAGCATAAAGATATCTTCTCCGAGAATTTCTCCACCCTCAACGCTCAATAGGATACCTAGACGAGTTGGATCAGGTATCTTATCAAGATCTTGTTTTCTTTGAACAAGGAATACTTGATCTGAATTATTTGCAATAAATCGATGCGCTCCTTCAATTAGTTGTAACCCACGCTGAATAGACCTATTCGGTTTGTACTTACTTTCAATAAAGGCAGCTAAAAATTGAAGGGATACTCTGCTACACAAAGCCCTTTGAATATCCCAATGCCCTCCCGCTGATGAATCCTTAAGTAACCTTTCATTATTTACAAAATGAATTAAACTATCACAATGTCCGTCCGCTATATAAATATTTCTCATTTTCTTCCTAGTTAAGGAAACTCGGCAAACTTAACCTTTTCCTTTCATGCTACTTTGTTTTTTCCAAGTTTTTAGAATTACTGTTATTTCGGTATAATAAAACACCTGTCCGCAATAGTTGAAGCAAACAGGTGAATCTTAGGCGACTCTAACGTGGCTGAACGATTAATTTAATAGCCGTTCTTTCTTCTCCTTCAATTGTAATGTCTGTAAAGGCTGGGATGCAGATTAGATCTACTCCGCTGGGTGCCACAAAACCACGTGCAATTGCTACTGCTTTTACAGCTTGATTAAGAGCCCCTGCTCCGATAGCCTGTAGTTCTGCGCCTCCTCTCTCTCGAAGTACTCCTGCGAGAGCTCCAGCAACTGCATTCGGACTTGATTTAGCTGAGACTTTTAATACATCCATAGATTCATCCTCCTGCTCGATTTCATTTACAAGTATTACCACAATTATGGATATATGTATTCGATAACGAACAGAAAAATCCTCCATTGATACAGTTAGTTTTAATATTTCTTTATAAACATAAGCCTAATAAAATCTGAATTGTACATCAAACCCCATTTTAAGCTTCTGCAACCCTTTGAATCGACTGGATCTGACGGGCTTTCCCAGATTTTTCATCTATGTCTATTATTACACCATTTATCTGAATGGGGCCACTCGCCACTTCAAATTTTGCAGGAAGATGGGTTAGAAAACGATTTATTATTATTTCTTTTTTTATTCCTAAAACTGAATCACGTGGTCCTGTCATCCCGACATCTGTAATAAAAGCTGTACCTTGGCTGAGCAGGCGAGCGTCTGCTGTTTGAATATGAGTGTGAGTTCCCACTACAGCACTAACTAAACCATCAAGAAACCAACCCATAGCAACTTTTTCAGACGTTGCCTCAGCATGGAAATCAACAATAATATTAGGAGTCTCTTGTTTTATTTGATTAATACAGCGTATAGCACTACTAAAGGGATCATCAAGCGGTGATAAATATACACGTCCTGAGAGATTTATAACTCCTATCTTAATACCCGATGCTCGTAAAAATCCATATCCTTGTCCCGGGGTTCCAACTGGATAGTTTGCGGGACGAATAAGTCTTGGTTCCCGATCAATAAAATTCATAATATCCCGCTGATCCCATACATGATTTCCCATCGTTAAAAATTGAATTCCGTTAGCATAAAGTTCCTCTGCTACCTCTTTGGTTAATCCTTTTCCTGCCGCGGCATTCTCTGCATTGGCAATAGTCACATCAATTTCATATTCTAATTGAATGGATTTCAAAAATCGTTTAACCGCTTCCCTTCCAGGTTTGCCCATAATATCTCCAAGAAAAAGAACGTGCAACGAACTTCTCTCCTTTCAAAATCGGGGTTTAAGGTACATAATTTGCTCACTGCTCATTGTCCGTTAGCCCATGGTTCATAAACCTAACGAGAACCTGAATGCAATTATTCAGTATTTTTATGCCGAATATCCTTTCGAGGTTGAAGCCTGGATTTTTGTGCATAAAAGTCACATATCGACTAAATCTATAAACAGACGATCCGCAGAATCGCCTGTTCAAATTTCATTCTTAACTATTTTGCAAAATCAACCGCTCTAGTCTCACGGATAACAACTACCTTAATTTGGCCTGGATATTCAAGTTCTTCTTCAATCTTCTTACTAATCTCACGAGCAACACGTGGTGCAAGTACATCATCAATCTTATCCGGTTTAACAATAATTCGAACTTCACGACCAGCTTGTATAGCAAAACACTTTTCTACGCCTTCAAAGCTCTCGGCAATATCCTCAAGTTTTTGGAGACGTTTAATATACGTCTCCAGGGTTTCCCTACGCGCTCCCGGACGAGCTGCTGAAACCGCATCCGCAGCAGCCACAAGGACTGCAACTATAGTTTTTGGCTCTACGTCATCATGATGAGCTTCAATTGCATGAACCACATCATAAGATTCCTTGTACTTTCTGACAAGGTCAACTCCGATTTGAACGTGTGTGCCCTCCATATCATGATCAACAGCTTTACCAATATCATGCAATAGACCTGCTCGCTTAGCAAGTACAATATCAACACCTAATTCCGTAGCCATTAATCCTGCTAAATGAGATACCTCAGTAGAATGTTTCAAAACATTTTGTCCGTAGCTTGTACGGAATTTAAGTCGTCCAAGTAAACGAATTAATTCAGGATGAAGCCCATGCACGCTGGTTTCAAACGTCGCCTGTTCACCCTCTTCGCGAATTTTTTGGTCAACTTCTTTCTGTGCTTTTTCCACCATTTCTTCAATACGTGCCGGGTGAATTCGACCATCTGCGATAAGTTTTTCCAAAGCAATGCGCGCAACTTCTCGACGTATTGGATCAAAACCTGATAAAATCACAGCCTCTGGGGTATCATCAATAATGAGATCAATTCCTGTTAGGGTTTCCAAAGTACGGATATTACGTCCTTCACGACCGATAATTCTCCCTTTCATTTCGTCGCTGGGCAATGCGACAACAGATACTGTCGTCTCTGCTACATGATCTGCTGCACAACGCTGAATAGCCAGGGCAATGATATTTTTAGCCCGTTTTTCCGCTTCCTCCTTGGCACGAGTCTCAATTTCCTTAATCATAATCGCCGACTCATAACGAACTTCTTCTTCAACTCTTTTCAGCAGTAACTGTTTAGCCTCTTCAGAGGTCAAACCGGATAAACGTTCCAATTCTGCTTGTTCCTTATTAACAAGTTGATTTAACTCTTCTCTTTTCTTTTCTACTTCGTTTTCTTTGATGTGAAGATTTTCTTCTTTACGCTCAATCGACTCAATTTTACGGTCCAAGCCCTCCTCTTTTTGGACTAAGCGCCGTTCAAGCCGTTGGAGTTCGTTACGCCGTTCGCGAGTCTCCTTTTCCACTTCGTTATGAAGATGCATGACTTCTTCTTTTGCAGCTATAATAGCTTCCCTTTTCTTGCTTTCAGATGTGGAAAGGGCATTTTCTATAATACGTTTTGCCTCTTCTTCTGCGGAGCCAATAGTTTTTTCAGCAGTATTTTTACGAAAAAACCAACCGGCAAAGACACCTAAACCTAACCCAACTAAAATCGCAACTAAACCAGTAAAAAACAATTGCAACATCGTTGTACACCTCCTTATTAATAAATTTTTATATTTGCGCATTAAAAAAACTGGTTTTTCAAACCAGTCGCATTAAGCATAACCTTAAAGACGGGAGTATTCCCCCGTTTCCTACAACTCTCGTTAGTCAAAAACCGTATATTTTATCTGACTACTACGAAATCTATAAGAAAACCTTAAAAGGTTAAATCTTAACAAAGACAGGCCTCTTAAAAGAATTTTAATATTATTTACAAACAATGTCAAGATTTCATGTCCAGAATCCAAAGCGTATAGTTATTAAATATTGGGGTCTATGGTCTCATCGGAGAAATTGTTAACTTTTTGAATCTGATAAAGTACGTTCATTACCATATTAATGGGATACCCACGTTGAATAAGCTTTCGAGCAACTTTTTGCTCAAGCGCTAATTCACGTGGTAGGGATTTCCTTATTTTATCTTGATGAGCTCTTTGATCCCAACGTCTACTCTCAGTTGCCCACAACCGTTTGGCAAGAGTTAAACATTGCTGTGACTCATCTTCTATCGAATATGTTGCTTTTAACGCTTGTTCTATCAATTGAGGTTCGAACCCACGATTTTGCATATATTTTACAACCCTTTGACGCGAAGAACGCTTTAGACGATTTTTCGAAACCGTTAATGCTAATTGTTGATCGTTTAGATAACCTAATTCCTCTATCCTTTCCAACACTTCAAGAACTTCCAAACTGTCATAGCCCTTTTCTATGAGACGGGTCTCTAACTCATAATGTGTTAAAGCACGGCGTGACAAATAATCTAATGCTGCTACAAGGGCACTTTTATGAGATTTAGAGCTCGTCAAATGAATCATCATCTTCTACTACATCAGCTGTTGCTGCTAACGAATTTATGTTCGTACGGATTAATTGTTCAAGTTTGTCTGCTATCTCCGGATGTGACCTTAGATATTCTTTGACATTCTCACGCCCCTGCCCTAAACGTTCTCCGTTATATGAGTACCAGGCCCCTGCCTTATTTATAATCTCCATTTCAGTGCCAATATCCACAATATCACCTTCACGTGAGATTCCTTCCCCATACATTATGTCGAAATCTGCTACTTTAAAGGGAGGAGCTACTTTATTTTTCACAACTTTAATTCGCGTTTTGTTTCCGATTATTTCCTGCCCTTGTTTTATTGCTTCTAGTCGTCGTATATCCATCCTTACCGTAGCATAGAACTTAAGCGCTCGTCCACCAGTGGTTGTCTCCGGACTACCAAATATAATACCAATTTTTTGACGAATTTGATTAATAAAAATTACACAAGTATTACTCTTACTAATAGACCCTGTCAACTTTCGTAAAGCTTGAGACATAAGTCGCGCATGCAAGCCGACATGATTATCTCCCATTTCTCCCTCAATCTCTGCACGCGGAACCAAAGCAGCAACAGAGTCAATTACTACGACATCCACAGCAGCACTGCGCACAAGAGCCTCGCAGATCTCTAACGCTTGCTCACCTGTATCTGGCTGCGCAACAAGCAAATCATCGACATTAACCCCTAAGGCTTTAGCATAAACAGGATCGAGAGCATGCTCGGCATCGATAAAAGCAGCCACTCCGTCCATTTTTTGGGCTTCTGCTATTATATGGAGAGCCACAGTTGTTTTACCCGATGACTCCGGACCGAAAATTTCAATAATTCGACCGCGTGGCACCCCTCCAACCCCTAAGGCAAGGTCTATCGCCAATGAACCTGTCGGGATAACATCAATTAACATTCCAACTGAAGACTCTCCGAGTTTCATAATAGAACCTTTGCCAAACTGCTTCTCAATCTGAGCAAGTGCAATGTCAAGTGCTTTCAACTTATTCGTTTCGGCCACGCCGTTCTCCTCCTCATATGCAATAACGCATTTTCGCGTTACAGCAAAACATCTGTTCGATTAATTATAAATTGGCCTTATGATATTTGTCAATTTGTTTGTGTTTAATCGACAGTATAACATTTTGTCCGTCACGTTTCATCAATAATAAATGCATACATACATCGTTCCTTCGGTAACATTATTCGAAGTCAAATCATATTGATGAAGGAATTATTAAAAACTATTATATGAGTAAATTAATTTTACATTGTAGATAAACACAATAGAACGGTCAAGATCATTCCTGCTTATACGTTAAAAAGCTAACCACCAGTTAGCTTTTTGCCCTATGGACATCATCAAGATAAAATGATTATCGGGTTATCAGGAGCATCAATTCAGAGATTCATTTATGAAGAATTACGAGCTTTAGCTGGTTCAACACTTACCCTACGTCCTTTAATCACAGCCTGATGCATACAACTCAAAACCCTTGAAGCATATTCAATTGGAACCTCAGCAAACGTAAATCTATCATAAATATTTATCATTCCGATAATATTTCCAGGTATTCCACTTTCGTCTGAAATCCAACGGATAATATCCTGAGGACGAATTTGTTGTACTCTGCCAATATTCATGAAAAAACGTACCATTCCCACTGCTGCACCAGTATTTCTGAAAAGAAAATCATCTTGTTCTTTGTCAATACGTTCCTCGGCACTCACTCCTTCGACCGCGAACTTTAAAGCAGCGGCTGCTACATCAGTAGAATCATATTCTCCGAGCAACTCAGCGACAATCGCACGATAATTTCCCAAACGATTACTTTGGATCAGTTTAATAACTTGATTCTTAAGATTTTCTGCTTGACGCTCACTGATATCAGCCAGTGACGGAAGTTCTTGGCGACGGATTCTAGACTTGATAAGTTTTTCAATCAGACGAAGTTGTCGGTATTCCTTCGGGGAAATCAGAGTAATTGCCACTCCCTTTCGTCCGACACGCCCGGTTCGTCCGATCCTGTGCACATAAGATACCGGATCCTGAGGAATATCATAGTTAATAACATGGGTTACATTATTTATATCCAAACCCCGAGCCGCAACATCGGTTGCTACCAATAATTCTGTCTTCCCGTCTCTGAAACGTTTCATGACTCGATCACGGTGTTGTTGACTCAAATCCCCATGTAACCCATCTGCCAAATATCCCCTAGCTTCCAAAGCCAATAATAGTTCATCTACACCACGTTTTGTTCGACAAAAAATAATTCCTTGCCCGATATCCTCCATATCAATAATTCGACACAAAGCATCAACTTTGATACTTTCCCTGGTCTCATAAAAAACCTGCTCAATCAAGGGCACAGTGAGTTCATCCTGACTAACGGATACAAAACGTGGATTTTTCATATAAGTTTGGGCCAATTTACGAATTCCAGGTGGCATTGTAGCTGAAAAGAGCATAACTTGCCGACCATCGGGGACTTCTTTTAAAAGACCCTCAATATCATCGATAAAGCCCATATCCAGCATTTCATCCGCTTCATCAAGTATCACTATTTTTACATGTTTAAGACGAAGTGTACCCCGGTTTAAATGGTCTAATAACCGGCCAGGAGTACCGACAATGGCCTGATATCCCATCCGCAAGGCACGAATCTGACGTTCAATAGGCTGTCCGCCATAAATCGGCAGTGGTTTCACATGCCGATACTTACCAATTTTGGCAATTTCCTCGGCAACCTGGATTGCCAGTTCACGAGTCGGGGTTACAATAAGCGCTTGCACTGCTTGGAATTTAGGATTTACCTTTTCTGTAATTGGAATTCCAAAAGCAGCTGTTTTCCCGGTCCCCGTCTGAGCCTGTCCAATAATGTCAAGGTCTTTAAGAGCTAATGGGATAGCTTCCTTCTGAATTGGTGAAGGCTCTTCAAACCCCATTTCTGTTAGCGCCTGTAAAACCTGTTTGCTTAACTGATTATCACCAAAAGACTGTAAACGTTCAACTACCAAACTATATTCTCCTTTCGCTGTTTAACATATGCACCCGTACCTTATTAAGTGCTGCTTGAACAGTTAACTGACGAACTGACTCCCGTTCTCCATAAAGCTGAATTTTTTCCACTTGAACATCTACAGGTGTAGCTAAGCCAACATATACAAGACCTACCGGTTTTTGATCGCTGCCGCCATCCGGACCAGCGATACCCGTAGTTGAGATAGCCAGATCAGCTCCCGCTTTTGCACGGATTCCTGCTGCCATTTCCTTGGCAACCTCTTCACTCACAGCACCGTATTTGAGAAGGCTTTCTTTACTTACCCCAAGCAACTCTTTTTTTAGAGAATTAGAATAACTAATTACTCCACCCAGATAAAATCCTGAACTTCCCGGTTCTTGAGTGAGGGCAGCACCCAGTAAACCTCCTGTACAAGACTCTGCCGTTGCAATAGTTAACTGCTTGTTTTTTAACATTTGTCCAACTATGCCAATCATGGTTTCCTGATCACGACCAAATACTTTATCTCCTAACCGCCGTCGGATTTCTTCTTCAGTCCTGTTTAAAACTTCTACAGCCTCCCCGGATAATTTTTTTGCGCTTCTTACTACTAAACGAATGTGCATTTCAGCTCGTTTAGCAAGTAATGCCATAGACAAATTTGGTAAGCCCATCAAATCACCCAGTACTTCCTCAATTGCCGATTCTCCCATGCCAAAAACTTTTAAAACACGTTCATGCATGCGTTCAATGTCCGGTCCAATAATTTTTTGCAGCTCTGGCAGAACATAATTATTGAACATAGGAGTCATTTCGAACGGAGGACCCGGCAATACAATAATGATCTTATTATTTTTTTGAATTATGGCACCAGAAGCTGTCCCGATATGATTAGGTAAGATTATTGAACCTTTGGGAAAATAAGCTTGTTTCTTATTATTCAAAGGCATAGGAGCTTTGCGACGAGCAAAGAACTTTTTAATATGTTCTAAACTTGAGAGGTCTAACTCCATCTCTATATCCAAAACTTTGGCAACAAGTTCCTTTGTTAAGTCATCAATAGTCGGACCTAAGCCTCCAATTGTAACAAGGAGATCTGTTCGTCCGATCGCCTGGCGTAAAACCTGCTCTAAACGTTCGGGATTATCTCCAACCGTCGTATGATAGTCTACTTGAATACCCATCGATGACAACTTTCCTGTCAAAAAATGAGCACTTGTATTGAGGGTCTCGCCCAGTAATAACTCAGTTCCTGTAGAGACAATTTCAGCCTTCATATAGTTTATCACCCTCCTAATATCAACGCAAATTATCACCAGACTAGTTATTTCTCACAAAGCGCATTACTATCCTTCTCAGCAGACAAAAAAAATAAACCCCTGGAATAAGAGGTTTAAAACTTTAGGCGGTATTACTTAAATATTTTCGTAAAGTATCGCCACTCATAGTTTCCTCATCAGCAAGAATCTCAGCAATCGTTAATAAGAAATCTTTATTTTCCTTAATGGTCTTCACTGTTCTTTCTTCCAGATCTGCTAAGATAGATCGCGTCACTGGTTGGCGTTGTTCGGCGCTCAAGAGGGATACATCTACAACACCTAAAGTAGACATCCCTGAAAGAAGCAACTTTTCAACAAGATTAAGGGCTTGCTCATAGTCACCTATAGCACCAGTACTCTTCATCCCTAGTATTTCCTCTTCCGCAAGAGCTCCTGCTAAAGCCACCATAATCTGATCTTCCAGCATAGCCTGTGTATGCAAATATAAATCGTCCTTTGGGTAATGACGAACATATCCCAATGCGTTCCCACGTGAACGGATGGAAATCTGAGCAACTGAGTTTGGTCGAACCTTTTCCGCAAGCATGGCATGTCCGCTCTCATGGATAGCCACACGCCTTAATTCCTCTTCAGATGGTTTTCGTTCGAGTTTCTCTCCTAACATTACTTTTTCCACTGCTTCATGGAAATGGTGTTCATTAATTTCACTCGCCCCTTCACGCAAAGCGAAAATTGCCGCCTCATTAGCTACACTCTCCAAATGAGCACCTGAAAACCCAAAGGTTTCATGGGCGATTTCTTCCAGATTAACCCCTTTGGCTAATGGTTTGTTTTTCGTATGAATTTTCAAAATTGCTATTCTACCTTCTTTATCGGGAAGATCTACTCTAACTTGTCGGTCAAAACGCCCTGGTCGGAGTAAAGCTTCATCTAAAGCTTCCGGTCGGTTCGTTGCGGCCATGACTAAAATATGGGTGCCTTCCTCTGAATTCAAACCGTCCATTTCAACTAAAAGTTGATTAAGGGTTTGATCATACTCATGATGGGAAACGTTGCTACCGCGCTTAGCACCTAAAATGTCCATTTCATCAATGAAAATTATTGCACTCTTTTTCTTCCGGACCATTTCCCGCGCTTTGCGAAATAGTCTGCGTACCCTTTCCGCGCCTATCCCTGCATACATTTCTACGAATTCACTTCCAGATACCGACAAGAATACCGAATCGGTATATTTCGCTGCAGCTTTTGCTAGTAATGTTTTCCCTGTTCCTGTTGGACCAGACAACAAGATTCCTTTCAATGGACGAATCCCTAAAGCCTTTATCTGATCGGAGTAAAGCAAAAAGTCTAATCCTTCCTGAAGTTCCTTTTTGGCGATATTCTGTCCTCCGATGTCTTCAAAATTAATTGATGTGGTGGTTATTGATACCCCATTTTCATTTTTTAAAACTTGACGGGATAGGACAAATTTCCATAGAAAATAACCCCCTACCAGGAGTAACCCTATTGGAAGCACGTTGTATCCCATGACCAGAAGAAAGGCGAATACTCCTAGTCCCAAACCTATCAAGATATCTAGTATCACACTCTCTCCTCCTTTTAAAAAAACATGGCTAACGCCAACCTTCAGGCGCAGGCCATGGACGGCCGAGTGTCCCTGAAGCCAAGGATGGTGAGAAGGGACCGCTGGCAGTCAGTTTAATGCCCTTAATTCACCCTATTGTTTTTCTGTTGGCAAATATTTCACTTGCCCATGTCGTTCAATCACTTCAACGAGTTGAGAATCCCCTTGATTTAAAATTACATAAATGGCATCGTTATCTATTTCTAATTCAAGCTGAATTCCTGCTTTTTCAGCTTGTGCTCTAATATTTTGTTCCATTTCTGTAAAATTGCCTCGAGCGATTCCTTCATGTAAGGTAAACTGCATTTGACCAAATACCTTCTTTAGGGCATCATTACTTTGGTCAAGGAAACGAATCGGTAAATTATTACTTAATTTTTGAAGGTCAAGGCAAGCTTGACGAAGGTTCGTAATCTTATTTGTAACAACAACCAGCTCTTTCTGACCATTGTTTACTACAATTTTAGCAGAAACAACGCCTGGGATTTGTTGACTTTGATGCAAGAGTGAAGCATATTGATACTTTTTCTGATAGATAACTTTTCCACCTAATAACAAGCCAAATATCAGAATACCAACAAGACTTATCAACAGTATTCGCTGTTTTTCCATCTGTCTTCCTCCATTATGCTGCAATACCGACATTATATCATGGAGTATAGCAGTTTGAATAAAGATCTTGTACCCATATAAGCCAAAAATAGGTAGCGGAAAAATCCCCTTTAAAAAATAATGACGATTAGGACACGCTCCTAACCGTCTCATTGATGTTCTTAAATAGGCCATAGTACAAGAGCCTACTTACGAAATATTTTACGAGCTTTAAGCAAATAATCAAGACCCGAAATAACAGTAAAAAACAAGGCTATGTATAAAAAAGGGTGTCCAATCCGAATACCGATCAATGAAAGAGGCCAGTCATCCAGTAATATTGCTGAAATTGCAATCACTTGGGAAACAGTCTTAATCTTACCGAGTTTACTAGCACTAATTACAACCTTATCCACAGCTGCTATAGCTCGTAGTCCCGTCACAGCAAACTCTCTGGCCAAGATAATCCAAGCTACCCAAGCCGTAACCTCGCCAAGCTGTACCAAAGAGATCAGAGCAGCAGACACCAAAAGTTTATCGGCAAGCGGATCCATGAATTTGCCCAAATTCGTAACTTGGTTACGCTTGCGAGCGATATAACCATCTAAGCCATCTGTCGTAGCAGCTAATATAAAGATTATTGCCGCCACAATATCCTGATGAGGAAAAAATTCATGACCTTTAGGAATTTTAAGAAGCAAAAAGGACATAAACACCGGTATTAAAATAATCCGGGCCAAGGTTAAGCGATTGGGTAGATTCACTAAACAACCTCTCCTAATAAATCGTAGCTATCCGCCGCATAGATGCGAACTTTAATCATATCACCCGCCTGAAGCGATGTCTGAGCATTTGTGATATAAACCTGGCCATCGATTTCTGGAGCATCACCTTCAGTCCGTCCCATCCATCGTCCATCTGGCTGTCTCTGCTCAAGCATCACTGTAACTACTTGTCCAACCCAACGTTGTTGTATCGCCAGAGAGATTTCTTGTTGGATCTGCATAATCCTTTCTCGACGTTGTTCACGAACTTCTGGTAAAACTTGATCCAATCGAAGACCTGCCGGTGTATTTTCCTCTTGGGAATAGGCAAACACTCCAAGACGATCAAACTTAACTCGCTCAATAAAATCTACCATGGTTTGAAATTCCTTTTCACTCTCGCCCGGAAAACCAGTGATCATGGTCGTCCGAATGGTGATGTCCGGCATAGCGTCACGCAGTTTTCCAATAAGAACTTCCGCTTCCTCTATTGTTCCTCGACGATTCATCTGTTTTAATATTCTGTTATCTGCATGTTGTAACGGTAAATCAACATACTTACAAACTTTAGGTTCCTCACACATGGTTTCAATTAGTTCATCTGTAAACCTTTCAGGATAACAATACATTAGTCTTATCCATTCAATACCCTTTATACGAGCTAGCTTATGAATCAGCTGAGGAAGACGAAGTTCTCCATACAGATCATATCCATAACGCGTAGTATCCTGGGCAATAACTATAATTTCCTTAACCCCTTGAGAAGCCATTTCTTGTACTTCGCTAATCACGGATTCTTCTGGACGACTGCGAAAACGTCCGCGCACATGTGGAATAACACAATATGTACAATGGTTATCGCAGCCCTCTGCAATCTTCACGTAGGCTAAATAATCCGGAGCGAATCGTTTACGGGGCATAAAGTGATCATGAAGAAAATTTGGTGTTCCTCTTTTAATAAGCGTCGTTCGTTTTCCTTCGGAGACTTGAACTAATTTGGTAATTTCATTAATATTTCCAGTTCCGAGTACACCATCTAATTCAGGAATATCCTGCATTAATTCTTGTCCGTACTCTTGCGCCAAGCACCCAGTGGCAATTAAAGTCTGACAATTGCCGGATTCCTTATAGCAAGACATCTCAAAAATTGTTTGAATAGATTCCTCTTTTGCCGCTTGAATGAATGTACAGGTATTAATTACAATAATATCTGCCTCTTCGGGGTTTTGAATTAGAATGTAATTTTGATCTAGTAATCCAGACATTATTTCGCTGTCTACTTGATTCTTTGGACATCCCAAAGTGACAACTGCAACCTTTTTCGTAACGTGACACCTCATTTATTAGTCTATCCTTAATAGTATAAACCAACACTCTTACAAGGTCAAAATATGCTATCGTAAAAAAGAAGAAATTATTATATGGATCCTTCGGCTCGGTCATTCATTCATGGTATTTATGTAGATTGATCATTCACAAGAGCCACTGTTTCATTCAGGAATAAACAGACAATTAAAAATAGTTACATCGTAAAATATTTGTAAAATTTATATTTAACTCAACTTTCGCACCGTTAATATTAGCTCAAATGCACTCTAGAGTTGAGTTTAGACAAAAATAAATTTGATCATTGACAGAAAAACACCTTTCAAAATTGGTAAAATGGAAGT
>JBMNTM010000016.1:0-17762 GCA_050945735.1 Desulfosporosinus sp. | reverse complement strand
AGATGTAATAATCAAGAGATATGCTGTTCGTGAATAAAATGAAATACTGTGAAAACAAGAGATATTTGAAGAAATAATTAGTTTATTAAGGGAGTTTATTAAGGGAGGAATTAAACTCTTGGAAATAACACAAATTATAGCCCAAGAGCTTGGTTTAAAGCTGAATCAAGTGAAAGAGGCAATAAACTTATTGGATGCGGGAAATACGATCCCTTTTATTGCCCGTTACCGCAAGGAAGTAACCGAAGAACTTGATGAAAATGCTCTACGCAAGATTAGGGAGCGTTTGGACTATTTACGCCGTTTAGAGCAGCGAAAAAGCGAAGTCCTGCGCTTGATTGACGAACAGGGAAAGTTGACCGAGGAATTGTCTGCTCAGATTGCGGTGGCGACCGTGCTTCAGGACGTCGAAGATTTGTACCGGCCTTATAAACCGAAACGACGCACGCGGGCCACGATTGCTAAAGAGAAGGGTCTTGAGTCCCTGGCTGTCTGGCTGTTAGGGCAATATCCCAGGGCGAATCCGCAAGCAGAAGCAGAAAAGTATTTGAATACAGAGTTAGCGGTGAATTCCACGGAGGATGCCTTGACCGGCGCGCTGGATATTATCGCCGAAACCATTGCCGATGACGCTGCTTTGCGTAAACGGATCAGGGAAGAAACTATGCGTAGTGCGGATGTGGTGGCTGTTGCAGCGAAGAATGCCCCGGAGCACTCGCCCTATGAGATGTATTATGATTACCGGGAGCCGGTGCGAAAAATTCCGCCGCATCGGTTTTTGGCCTTGAATAGAGGAGAAAAAGAAGAGTTTCTCAGCGCAAAGATCGAAGCACCGTTAGAAACCCTCCTGAGAATTATTGAATTACGTTATGTTAAGTCGGGACCGTGCGCTTTATTGGTCCAAAAAGCAGCCCATGATGCCTATAAACGCTTAATTGAGCCTTCTATAGAACGGGAAATACGCTCTGAACTTTCCCAGCGTGCTGAAGAACAAGCAATCAGGGTATTTGCGGCTAATCTGCGCCAGCTTTTACTGCAGCCGCCGGTGAGAGGAAGAATTGTGCTGGGCATCGATCCCGGATTTCGGACCGGCTGTAAGTGGGCCGTTGTCGACGAGACAGGAAAACCCCTGCAGGTGGGGGTAATTTATCCTCATTCCGGCCAGGGCAAACGGGAAGAAGCCAAAGCGATTTTGCGCAAGGCAATTGTTGAATGTATGGTTAATATCATTGCGATTGGAAATGGTACGGCCTCGCGGGAAACGGAAGAAGCCGTGGCTGAATTGATCCGGGAAAACGGGATTGCCGTAGAATTTATCCTGGTGAGTGAAGCAGGCGCCTCTGTGTATTCAGCTTCCAAATTGGCGGGCGAGGAATTTCCGGAATTCGATCTATCCTTACGCAGTGCAGTGTCCATTGCCAGGCGGCTGCAGGATCCGCTCGCCGAACTGGTGAAGATTGAACCAAAAGCTGTCGGCGTAGGTCAATATCAACATGATGTCCAGCCGAAACGGTTAGAGGAATCCCTGCATGGGGTCGTGGAATCCTGTGTGAATGCCGTCGGCGTGGATTTGAATACCGCCTCGACCTCTCTACTCCAATACGTGGCGGGATTAAAGCCGACAGTGGCCAAGAATATTGTCGCTTGGCGGGATGAACATGGCAAATTCAGCAGCCGCGAGCAGCTGAAGAAAATCCCGCGCCTGGGAGCGCAAACTTATATTCAATGTGCCGGCTTTATCCGTCTGCCCGATGGGGTTAATCCCCTGGAAAATACCCCTGTCCATCCTGAATCCTATCAGCTGGCGGAGAATATTTTAAGGAAAATTGGTCACACCCCGGATGATTTGAGGGATCAGCTTACTAATGTGCGGCACAAGCTTGCTCAGCTGGATCCGAGAGAGCTGGCAGAGGAGTTTGGTGCCGGACTTCCGACTGTGCGCGATATTTTGGCTGCCCTGCAGCGGCCGGGCCGCGATCCGCGGGAGGATTTGCCACGCCCGCTGCTGCGGCGGGATGTTACACACTTTGCGGATCTCCGCGTAGGGATGGTCTTAGAGGGGACTGTGCGCAATGTCGTGGATTTCGGAGCGTTTGTGGATATCGGTGTCAAGCACGATGGGCTGGTGCATATTTCCGAACTGAGCGATAAATTCATTAAACACCCCATGGAGGTAGTGGCAGTCGGTGATATTGTCAAGGTACGCGTAATTGGAATTGATCCGGTCCGGGAGCGGGTGAGCCTGTCTATGCGGGATCTTTCGGGAGAGATGATACCTATGACGATCATCAATTAAAGTGTCATTATAAGAGGGCAGGCATGTTAAGTTAAAGAAGAGAAGAGAAGAGAAGAGATTAACAAGCCTCGAATTAAAAAGCATTACCTTTCCGTAAATATAAAAAAATAAAGGTGGTATGAAAATGTTTAAAAAAATTTTAGTTCCTACAGATGTTTCGGATTCCTCGCGCAAGGCCTTGATCGCGGCATTAAAACTGGCCAAGCAGTTTAATGCTGAAGTGGAACTTTTCCATGTTACATTCTCTTCGCAGGCATATTTAGGATACACGGTTTCTTATGGCCTTATAATAACCCCAGACCAAATAAGAGAAAATGGAGAGGCGGCGTTAGAGGCCGCATTAATAGGTATAGATGTGGGAGATGTCCTATTGCATAAAAAGCATACTTCGGGCCACCCGGCATCGGAGATCCTTGAAGAGATAAAAAACGGCTTTGATTTAGTCGTGATGGGTAGCCGTGGCCACGGAATTATTGCCGGTGCCTTCCTGGGAAGTGTGACACAACGAGTTCTGGCTCATGCTGATTGCCCTGTACTTGTAGTTAAGTAGTTTCATCACAAGGAGGCGGGCATGTTTAGCTTAAAAAAAGAGGCGAGATTAACAAAGTTAATTTTAGCGGTTAGTTGTTTATTGTTTTTTCTGCTTTGTCTCTTCTCAATTATCAAATATGGCAATTCTACGTTACTGGGAAGCCTGACAAAATTCGATAACGATGATGCAAAGTACATCAGAAGTGCTTGGGTGCTCATGGATACTGGGAAGTTAATCTGTACGACACCGTCTATGGATACAGTATACATGATGCCCGGATTATCCTATGTCTTAGCCTTCTTCATGCTGATTTTCGGTAAATTCGGAGGAATAACAGCCTTTAGGGTATTTCAAGCCATAATCCAAACGGGTTCCTTGGTGTTAGTGTTTTTAATAGCGCGTAAATTATTTAATAGCAAAGTAGGAATCATTGCAGTAATAATCAGTTTTTTGACTGTCGCAGACTATTGGGTGGCAAATTTAATTCTTACGGAAACTATTTTTAAATTTTTCGTGTTATGCTTAGTTTACTTTTCCATCTATGCGCTTGAGGAGCAGAAGACCATTTATTATATATTAGGTGGGCTGATGCTGGGATTGGCAACCTTATTTAGACCGACGATAGCTATGTTCCCCATAGTAATCTTGTTTATTTGGCTCCTTAAAAAGTATAAAGTGAAGACCATGTTTAAGTATACAGTGATTGTGGCAGCCGTTTTTTGTGTGGTAATGTCCCCTTGGTGGGTAAGAAATTATAATATTTTCCATAGATTTATCCCTTTTACTTTAGCTTCCGGTAATCCGGCCCTGCAAGGTACTTACATTAACTATGATCAGAGCAGTGCTCAAACAGATGGTTTGGATTACTCCCAATTTACGTACCCGGCAGACTCGGAAATTGCGAACAATGAAGTGGAAATTGAAATTGCCAAATACCGATTAATGAATCTTGTACCGCAGTACCCCCTTGAATTTCTGATGTGGTACACTATTGGCAAGGCCAAGTATCAAATCATGCAACCGTTTTTTTGGCATCCGAATTTTTTAGGAGTTAACACTCTGATGGCCGCTGTTTGGCATGGCTTAACATTATTATTGAGTATATTTGGCAGCATTATCTATTATTTTGATAAGAAAAGAAACAAACTGGGTACTTTACTGATCGCTACAATTATATATTTTATCGCAGTTTATTTGCCATTTTTTACTATGGGGAGATACTTTTACCCGGCTATGCCGCTTGTGATTATTTTTGCCGCTTATGCTGTTGCTAAACTGGCTCCTCCTTACAGAACCGATAGACCAGACTTTAACGTGCAACAGAACAGGCATTAACCAAGACCATAAATGAGTTTCCCACAGGGCTCAAAGGCTGGACCCTCATGCTGCTAACGCGGCACCATCGGAAGAATGAATATTGGAAATGTCAGCTTGGATTTTTATTAAACTGGAGGCGTAATGGTGAACGAAGCAAGGAAGAAAATATTAATAAAGAACGGGCAAATTAAAACAATGACCGGTCGGGAATTAGTTGGGAGTCTTCTAATTGAGGGAACAAAAATTACGCAGCTCGGGGAGACTTTAGATGTCGATATTCCGGCGGATACAGTGGTGATCGATGCTACGGGCTGTCTTGTGTTGCCCGGATTTATTGATGCGCATTGCCATGTTGGGATTGGCGAAGAAATCTATCGCTGGGAAGGGGAAGACTTTAATGAAATGACGGATCCTTTGACACCGGAAATGCGGGCGATTGATGGTATTAACCCAGAAGATGAAGGCTTTCGCGATGCCCGCTTGGGTGGGATTACGGCTGTTTTTAGCGTTCCGGGCAGTGCCAATGTGATTGGCGGAACCGGCGTGGTCATGAAGACGGCAGGCCTGATCGTCGATCGGATGATTGTGCGCGATCCGGCCGGTTTAAAAATAGCCTTTGGGGAAAATCCGAAGATGGTTTACGGCGAACAAAAGAAAACACCGATGACCAGGATGGGAACGGCAGCCCTCCTTCGTCAGGCTTTAGTGGATGCCCAGACGTATAAGGAAAAAATGGAACAAAGTAAGTCCGATCCCGATAAACTACCGGAGCGTGATTTGGGCTGTGAAGTACTGGTTAAGGTGCTTAACCGTGAGATTCCGCTGCGGGCCCATGCGCATCGTGCAGATGATATTATGACAGCGATTCGCATAGCGCGTGAATTCAATGTTGATCTGGTTATTGAACATTGTACGGAAGGATACAAAATAGCTGAAGAATTGGCGGAGTTGGGCTATCCTGCGGTGGTGGGTCCATTACTGACGAACCGGGCCAAAGTTGAGCTGAAGGATAAATCCTTCAAAACACCGGGCATCTTAGCCAAAGCGGGGGTTAAGGTGGCGATCATGACTGACCATTCCGTGATCCCAATTGAACAGCTGCCGCTTTGTGCAGCCTTCGCGTGTAAAGCAGGGATGGATTCTGAGGCTGCTTTGCGGGCTATTACTATTAATGCAGCCGAAATCCTGGGTGTGTCCGATCGAATAGGAACGCTGGAAGTCGGGAAAGATGCGGACATCGTCATTTGGAGTGAACATCCCTTTAATATCTCCGCTCGTCCGCGCTATGTCATAATTAATGGTCAGATTATCAGTCCGGAGTCTGATGAGCTGCAGAGTTCTCTTTAAGAATTTAGTTTTATCAAGTTCTCAAGACCCCCACTTCTATAAGTGGGGGTGGGTTCTTCGTAACTTCAGGTGGGGTAGAGTCCCCATCTGAAGCTTCGATGTTCAGCTTTAGCTGAACGAGTTCACTTATTATTGGCATCTGCAATGCCTTTTTTTATGCTGCGTACATATTCTGAGACGTATTTAACACTGCCCTTTCCATATTTTGCGACCAGCTTCACAATTGCGCTTCCGACGATTGCGCCATCAGACAGCTTCGCCATACTGCCGGCCTGTTCAGGCGTTGAAATGCCGAAGCCGATCGCGCAGGGGATATCGGTTACTTCCCGAATATTTTGTACTATTTTTCTTATGTCGGTCGTTATATTGCTGCGTATGCCGGTCACACCAAGGGAAGATACACAATAGATAAACCCCTTGGCTTCTTTGGCGATTAAGGTGATCCGCTCTTCCGAGGTTGGGGCGATCATGGAGATCAAATCAATTTTGTTGAGTTCACAGATTTCCGCTAATTCGTCCTTTTCTTCAAACGGCATATCAGGAACGATGATCCCATCGATGCCGCATTCGGCACAGCGGCTGATAAATTTTTCTTTTCCATAGACGTAAACCGGGTTGAGATAAGTCATAAACAGCAGCGGAACATCCGTAATTTTCCGAATTCTGGTGACCATATCAAACAGCTTGTCTGTAGTACAGCCACTTTTTAAGGCCCGTTCATCGGCCGCCTGTATGACGGTGCCTTCCGCGATAGGATCAGAAAATGGTATTCCTATTTCGATTAGATCAGCACCTGCTTCTGCCATGGCGGGAACCAGTTTTTCCGTGGTCTCGATATCGGGATCGCCGCCCGTGAGGAAGGCGATGAATGCTTTGTGATCTTTAAAGGCTTCTGTAATTCTACTCATAAAGTGCCACCCCCTTGTATCGGGCGATTGCTGCTACATCTTTGTCGCCACGACCGGAGATATTGACGACGATGATCTTATCCTTTGCTATTGTGGGTGCCAGCTTTATTGCGTAGGCAACAGCGTGGGCACTTTCAACAGCAGGAATGATGCCCTCTGTGCGGGAGAGATATTCAAAGGCATTTACGGCTTCGTCATCCGTAATCGGTACGTATTGCGCTCTGCCTATGTCGGCGAGGTGTGCGTGTTCAGGTCCGATTCCCGGGTAGTCAAGTCCTGCCGAGATCGAGTAAACCGGTGCAATCTGACCGCATTTGTTTTGGCAGAAGTAAGATTTCATGCCATGGAATATGCCGACTGTTCCATTGGCAATAGTCGCGGCATTTTTGGGGTTGTCCACACCAAGTCCGGCAGCTTCGCAGCCGATGAGCTTTACTGATGGCTCCTGAATAAATTCATAGAATGCTCCTATGGCGTTGCTGCCGCCGCCGACGCAGGCTATGACTGCATCGGGAAGTTTTCCCTCTGCTGCCATAAGCTGCTCTTTTATTTCTTTGCCGATGATTCTCTGAAAATCCCGTACAATGGTAGGAAAGGGGTGTGGCCCCATAACAGATCCCAGAACATACAACGTATCATCCATACGCGCTGTCCACTCACGCATGGTTTCATTGACGGCGTCTTTTAAGGTCATTGTTCCGCTGGTGACCGGATGAACTTTGGCTCCCAACAGTTCCATGCGAAAAACATTCAATGCTTGACGCTCCGTATCTTCCTTGCCCATAAAGATTTCACATTCCATATCCATTAGGGCAGCTGCCGTCGCAACCGCAACACCATGCTGTCCGGCACCCGTTTCCGCGATTACGCGCGTTTTACCCATTTTTTTGGCAAGTAAAACCTGTCCCAGGACATTGTTGATTTTATGAGAACCGGTATGATTAAGGTCCTCTCGTTTAAGGTATAATTTTGCGCCACCCAGATCGCCTGTCATTTTCTCAGCATAATACAGAAGAGATGGCCTTCCCGCGTAATTCCTGAGTAAGTCAGCCAGCTTATTTTGAAAATCAGGATCATTTTTATATGCTTCATAAGCTTCTTCAAGTTTTTGGACAGCCTTCATCAATGTCTCCGGTATATACTGCCCGCCGTAATCGCCAAATCTTCCTTTCTTCATCTTGTAATCATTCCTCTCTAATGTATAAAATGTCATGAGAGAATTACTTTCAGACTTGCACCGCCCTGCTTAGTTGTTTAAAATTAATTTAGTTTATCAGGTTCAGCTTTAGCTGAACGAGTTCACTTTCGCAAATAAAAAAGCTCTTATCCCATATTTGTATAGGACAAAAGCATTAATACTTCTGCGGTACCACCTAAATTGATGCAAATGCATCCCCTCATTTACGTACTATCATACGCATTCCCTTGATAACGGGCGGAAACCCCGTTGGGCATTACTCAGTCAAAGACTTTTCCTCCCACCTTTATGAACCCATTCCATACCAAGTCACTTATTGCTTTTCCATCGCCGGCAACTCTCTGTAAAGTAAAAAAAGTATGTACTCTTCTCAATCAATAGTTTGCAGTATTAATTTCTACTAAATAATATTACTGCTTTTAATACTTGTCAAGGGTTCATGGTTTCGGAAAATACTGTGCTGCAGGAACGAATCAAGAATGTTTAAGGCGAAGGAATTTAGAAGGGATAGCCAAGTAGCTGTTGAAATTGTTAACAACAAACACTTTAAGGACGTTAAACTTGCTTGCTAATTCTTTTTTAAAACTGGGTATAATAGAATATCTGTCTCAAGGAGGAATAAGCCGTATGAACTATAGAGTTAAGAGTTCAACAGTTGAGCAAACCCGAGCATGGGGAAAACAACTGGGTGGGTATTTGCGGGGCGGAGATGTTGTTGCCTTGATGGGGGAGCTGGGTGCCGGGAAGACGGCTTTTGCGCAAGGGGTTGGCGATGCGTTCAATGTAAAAGGGCCCATGACCAGCCCAACCTTCACCTTAATACATGAGTATTCGGGACAAATTATGGGAACAGAAGTGCGTTTGGTTCATATGGATTTATATCGCTTACAACATCCGGAAGAGGCGGAAGTGATTGGTGTGGAAGACGCGTTCCAGGAAGATGCCGTTTGTCTGATTGAATGGCCAGAAATTATCGAAGATTATTTGCCGGAAGATTGCTTGATTGTCAGGATTCTGGGAAGTGGGGAACAGCCCCGTGAGATAGTCTTTCGAGCGGAGAAAGGTGCCTGGGAGCAACGGCTTTCAGGTGAATTGTTCATTAATTAAAATAATATAATTATGGATTAAGGAGAAGTTATGAACATTTTAGTTACCTTGGATTCCAATTATATTCAACCCTTGCGGGTGATGCTTAAGTCTCTCTTTTTGAACAATCCAGATGAGAAGTGTATAATTTATTTGATGCATGCCAGTCTTAGCGAGAAAGAATTGGCTCAGTTGGCCGACTATATTGAGGCGCATGGCTGTCGCTTGGAAATTATCAAAGTAGAGGAAAACTGTTTTGCAGAGGCCCCCATACTTCTGCATTATACCAAAGAAATGTACTACCGGCTTTTGGCTTATCAATTGCTGCCGCAGGATTTAGACCGTATTCTCTATCTTGACCCGGATATTCTGGTCATCAATTCCATCAGAGAGCTTTATGATACAGATCTAAATGGTTATCTGTATGCCGCTGCTAATCATGACCGGGTATCCATTAAGGGGATTAATAAGATACGATTACACCCTTATGAGATCAATGCATACTATAATTCCGGTGTGCTGTTAATGAATCTTGCACAGCTGAGACAGGATGCCGATGAGCAGGAAATCTATCGATTTGTCGAAGAAAACCGGGCAAAATTGATTATGCCGGATCAGGACATTTTAAATGCCTTGTATGCAAAACAAATTCGCACGCTCGATGAAAAGCAGTACAATTACGATGCTCGCTTTTATAATTATTACAAGATTGTCAGCGGCGGAACTTATGATATGGATCAGGTTATCAACCATACCAGCATTTTACATTTTTGCGGCAAGAAAAAACCGTGGCAAAAAAAATACTCCGGCAGATTTCACGCACTGTATAAACATTATGAAAAGCTGGCAAATACTTAAGCAGAGTTCTTGGCGTCAGATGGAGATTTTACTTCGCCTGACGGTTAGAAATCGTTGTCCGGCAGCTGTACAGTTCTCATCTTCCTCTTGAAAGAAGAGGGAGTCTGGAACTGTTAGCTATCGGATTAACCTGAAAGAAGGTATTAAAGCGTGAAACCGACGCATGTAATAAAGGCCTATAGAATACTGCTCTTTGGAACTGCCATTGTAGTTCAGCTTTTGTTAATGATCACTTTCATCATCTGGTTTAGACAGTATTTTGTGGGTTTTTATGGTGCTAGCATTCTGATTAGTATTATTGCTGTTTTATGGATATTAAACACGAATACCAATCCGGCTTATCAAATAGGCTGGGTTATAGCAATTATGGTTTTTCCTATTTTCGGCGCCTTATTATTTGTTTACTATAGAACAGGCAGATTTACGAAAAAAAGAATGGGCTCGATCACGCGTAATACTATTGACGCCTTTAGCTCGATGGATGGCATCCTGGATTCAATTGCCAAACAAGATGTCTATGCCGGCAATCAGTCACGCTTCATCCAAAACGCTTCTTATTATCCGCCTTATCTCAATAGCGGTGCAGAATATCTGCCCAGCGGCGAATGTAAATTTGCAAGATTAAAGGAAGAATTGAAAAAAGCCGAGCATTTTATCTTTCTGGAGTACTTTATCATTGAAGAGGGCTTGATGTGGAATAGCATCCTGGAGATATTGCAAGCTAAAGCAGCAAGCGGTGTGGATGTGCGGGTTATTTATGATGACTTAGGCTGTCTGCCAACACTTCCCCATAACTATAACCGAAAACTGGAGGATATGGGCATTAAATGCTGTGTTTTCAATCCCCTGATTCCGGTCTTGACCTCAAGGCTAAACAATCGGGATCATCGGAAAATTGCCATCATTGACGGGCATACGGGATTCACCGGCGGGATTAATCTGGCTGACGAATACATTAATAAAGTGGAAAAGTATGGCCATTGGAAGGATGCGGCTATCCTGATTAAAGGTCAGGCTGTTTGGAGCCTGACGGTGATGTTTCTTTCTGTATGGAATAATCTTCGAGAAGTGACGGAGGATAACGCGCTTTTTTATAACCCCAAGGCGTCTGATCTGCCGAACGAAAGTGATGGATACGTGCAGCCTTTCGGAGACAGCCCCTTGGATGACGTATCAATAGCCGAAGGAGTGTATCTTAATTTAATCAATAAGGCCAAAAAATACATTTATATCACAACCCCATATCTGATTATTAACCATGAAATGATAACGGCGCTCTGTTTAGCAGCCAAAGGCGGCGTGGATGTCCGCATTATTACCCCCTATCATGCGGATAAGTGGTACGTGCATACGGTATCCAGATCTTATTATCATGCCTTGGTAAAAGGTGGCGTAAAGGTATATGAATATATGCCGGGCTTTATTCATTCCAAAAATTTCGTCGTCGATGATGAATATGGTGTGGTAGGAACGATAAACATGGACTACCGCAGCCTTTATCTTCATTTTGAGTGCGCTGTCTGGTTGTACCGCTGTAGCTGTATTAGGGATATTTTAAAAGATTTCCAAGCGACAATGCAGGTATGCCGGGAAATTACGATGGAAGATTTAAATAAGATTCCGCAGCATAAAGTCTTGGTAATGTCCATCTTAAGGGTGTTTGCACCTTTAATGTAAAAGGATAACTATTCAAAACTGAAGAGAGCATGTCTGATTTGAATAGATAATCTGAATATATCTTGAATCCGGAAATTGAAACAAAAGCTGTTGCCAATAACGTGAAAGCAATAGACGAATACGAAAGTTCGGAGGGTCCGATGAAATACTTAACGATTGATACAACAACGAAAGTTACAGCACTCTCCTTGGCGGAAGACGGGTCCCTTATAGCGGAAAGCTTTTTACATACTGCCAAGACACATTCGGAGCGCCTTATTCCAACACTTGACCAACTGCTGAAAGCTGCCGCTTGCTCCTTGCCGGAGTTAGGAATGATCGGGGTGGTGCGAGGTCCGGGCTCGTTTACCGGAATTCGCGTAGGAATAGCGACAGCACAGGGTTTAGCCCAGGTTTTAAAACTCCCGCTGATAGGCGTATTGTCGCTGGAGGCTTTGGCTTGGGCCGGCTTGGGGAGAACGGAAGACATTGTCCCGATCCTGGATGCCCGTAAAAATGAGTGGTACACGGCGCGTTACCGTTGGCAGAAAGGGCAAGAGCAAGCCGAATGTTTGACACTCCCTCAAGCCGCACATACTGACCGCTGGCTGGAATACTTGAAGACTCTGGACTGTCCGCTCTGTTTTGTGGGGGATGCTGCTGCAAAGTATCAGTCGCGTATTGAGACGGTCTTGGGAGAGAAGGCTATTATTTTGCCGGAGTATATTAGTTTACCCCGTGGTGCTTATGCAGCGCGGGCGATTTGGCAGCGTTGGCAAGAAACGGGCGTTGGGGAATTGATAGAACCGTTTTACATTCGTTTCTCAGAAGCGGAAGTCAATTGGGCAAAGAAAGAGGAAGCCCGTAGGAGAAAGGAACATGATTAAAGGGATTGTGCGTCCTATGTGCCTGGACGATCTCAAAACCGTTATCGAAATCGAGCGGGACTCTTTTGCCATCCCCTGGTCTTTAGCGGCCTTACAAACGGAGCTGAAAGATAATGAGTACGCACGCTATTTTTGTTTAGAGTCAGAAGGTCAAGTGATCGGGTACATGGGTCTTTGGTTCATCCTTGACGAAGGGCATATTACAAATATCGCCATTACCCCGAGCCGCCGCGGTCAACATGGAGGGGAATTTCTAATGCGTTCAGTGATGGATAAAATGGCGGAGCAGGGTATGGAACGGATGACTTTAGAAGTGCGTGTTTCCAACAAACCGGCTCAATCTTTATATAAGCAGTTAGGTTTTACCATCGCTGGTATTCGCAAAGGATATTATTCGGATACCGGGGAGGATGCCATGATTATGTGGGCAGAATTGGGAACAGAAGCGGAAGTGAATGTGAAATGAAAAGTTCAAAAAGCGAGACTGTAATTTTAGGGATCGAAACAAGCTGTGATGAGACATCGGCAGCGGTTCTGGTGAACGGAACGGATTTGCGCAGTCATGTTATTTCTTCTCAAATTATGACTCATCAGAAATATGGCGGGGTTGTACCGGAAATCGCCTCCCGTGAACACAGTCTGCACATTCAACCGGTCGTGCAGCAAGCAATGGACACGGCAAAGGTTGATTTTTCAGATTTATCGGCAATTGCTGTGACCTGTGGCCCCGGGCTTGTCGGCTCCCTTCTGGTAGGGGTTTCCGGTGCGAAGGCTATGGCTTACGCTGCCGGAATCCCGTTGATTGGCATTAATCATTTGGAAGGGCATATTTATGCCAATTTTCTCCATCACCAGAATCTGGAGTTTCCCTTCCTGGCGCTGTTGGTTTCCGGTGGACACACCCATCTTATTTACTTTGAAGCCCACGGCCGGTACCGGGTTTTAGGGCGTACACGCGATGATGCGGCCGGTGAGGCCTTGGATAAAGTAGCACGTACTTTAGGTTTAGGTTATCCGGGCGGCCCTGAGATTGAAAAAGTTGCTCAGCATGGAGATGCGCAGGCGTTTATGTTTCCTCGCTCCCTGCTGGAACGGGATAGCCTGGATTTTAGTTTTAGTGGTATGAAATCAGCTGTTTTAAATACCTTAAATTCTGCCCGTATGCGGGGCGAAACCTTGCATGTTCCTGATCTTGCGGCTTCTTTTCAACAAGCGGTTGTGGATGTGTTAGTTCAGAAAGCCTTGCGGGCGATTGAGCGAATAAAGGTTAAGACATTACTGCTCGCGGGCGGCGTAGCGGCAAATAGTTTACTGCGTGAAACATTACAGCGCGAGTTGTCTGAGCGGAATGTACGCCTGGTTTACCCACCGCCTATTCTATGCACAGATAATGGCGCGATGATCGCAATTACAGGGTATTATCATTATTTAGCCGGTACTTTCTCACCTTGGACACTTAACGCAGTTCCCGGACTAAACCTTTAGTGGTGCGAGATCCCTTATTTCCCCTTTTTTCTATTAACTTTATTTTGTGCTTTACCATGACTATGTTTGAGAGCACGTTTGCTTTGTGGGCATCGGCAAAAGTTGATGTGCCTCAGGCGGAACGGCAGACTTTTGGATGTACTCATTGTTCCTTACATGGTGCATGTATTTTGGCTATCAACTAATACTTTACATGGGTGGAATATAATGGCAAAAGGCAAAAATAATACGCGACGTGCTAATCTTATTCTGGGCGGAATTACGCTTGGCTTTTTGCTCAGTTATCCTTTTCATACCAGTTTTGTCGGGGGGCTCATAGCCAGCGGTTGCAGTGCGGGAATGATTGGGGGGCTGGCTGATTGGTTTGCCGTGACGGCACTTTTTCGCCGTCCCTTGGGAATTCGGCCGGGTAAAATAATTCGCACGGAGATCATTCCCCAGAACCGGGAACGGATTTTTACCGCTTTGGCGGCTATGGTACAGGATGAATTACTTTCCCAGGACGTATTGCGGCGTAAATTGTCCGCTTGGGACTTTTCAGGCGTACTGATTCGGATTTTGCGCAAGCAGGAGGTTAAGCTTTCCGCCGGCCTTTTGCTGACCAATCTCGCAGAGGATCTCGTTAAACAGATAAAACCAGGTGAGCTTACGCAAATAGTTCTGGATTTACTGCAACAAAACTTAAGCAGCATGAATCTTTCGCAAACTCTGGCCGCAGTCTTGGAATTTTCCTTAGACCATGGGGATGTCAATCGAGTTTTGGAGAGTATTTGCCAGGCAATTAATGAATACATAGAACAGCCGGAGGTTAATGTTGCCCTCAAGAATATCATTGAAGCAGCCTTGCGGCGGTATGGAGAAAACAATACCACACGCAAAATGCTCTTAAAATTCCTACCCACACCCTCTGTTCTTGCTTATGTTCTCCAAACAAAGGTTAAAACGGCCCTCCAGGACGGTACAGTTGCGCGGTTACTTAAGGATTCTTTGCTCCGTTTTGTTACGGAACTGAAGACAAAGCCGTCACTTCAAGAGCGTACTAATCACTGGTGCCTGAACTTTGCGGCTTTCATGGGGACAAGCATGGGGAAAAAGACAGCCATATTTGAACATTTTATTAAAAATATCCCAAATATCTTATTAAATAATTGGGATGGCTATCTTACAAAATTTGAGGGTAATCATTCTCTCCGGTTGAAAGTGGATGCAAGAGTCAAGCTGATCCTTGAAAAACAGATTGAACTGCACCACAATGCCATTGGACGCATGGTCCGTGAGGGTTTGGAATCTTTGCATAATGACAAGCTTGTAGAGTTAATTGAAAATAAAGCAGGTAATGACCTGCAAATGATTCGGATTAACGGGTCGGTAGTAGGTGGCCTGGCTGGCATGCTAATCTATGTGCTTGGGGTGGTGTTATCTTGAATTATCACCGGAAGGCAAATATTACCCTGGCCGCTGTTTTCCTCTTTTTTTTCTGTATTGCCGTGTTAGAACATTATAACCCGGAAAACTTTGGCATCAGGCTGCTTTATTTCGTCTCGGAAGCAGCCTTGGTCGGTGGCATTGCTGATTGGTTTGCGGTGACTGCGCTTTTCAAAAAGCCGCTTGGTTGGGGTTATCATACGGCCCTGATCCCCCGCAATCGGGAAAAGGTAATCGAAGCTGTGGCTTCAATGGTGCAAAAAGAGCTCTTGAATATGACTGTGATTCGTAAGAAAATTGAGGGTATTGCCTTTAGCGCTGCCCTCCTGCGCAGCGTGGGGAAAAAAGGCGGCACTGCTTACCTTACCGACAAGATTTTGGCCTGCCTCAGGCGCTATGCAGAAAAACAAGATCCAAGCCAACTGGCGGAGAAGCTAGCCGTAGTTATTCGTTCTGCTGCCAGTGCCTGGAACCTGGCGCCGCGGGTTAAAAGTATCAGCGCATGGGCATTAAAACATGGCTATATTGATCGGGGACTGGATCTTTTGGTCGAAGGGCTCTGGGAAAAGGCAGCGGATCAAGAAACACGTAAGATTATTCTCTGTTACCTGGAGGAAATTAAAGAAGAAAAGGTAAGCAGTGGCGGAGCATTATTTCGCACTTTGCTGGGATTGGTGGAAATGTCAGATGGCTTAAATCTCGATGAAGCAGCCGATGCCCTGCATGTGGAGCTGCTCTTAACCCTGCATAAATTGCGCGACCCATTGGATCCTTTACGTATCAGCCTGAAGGAGATCCTCCTAAACAGGATAGCGGAATTAGAGTTTGAAACCCGCTTTAGCACTCAAGTAGAACATTGGAAGGAAGACTTATTGGCCGACGTTTTATTTAAAAATTTTTTGCAATCTATGCTTGAGGAAGCCCTGAAAGTCGCCTCATCTCCTTCTACTCCTGCGGAGCCAAATGCTCTGTATAGGGTTATTTATCCTGTCGTAGAAAAATACTGGGTCAGCGTTTTGAAAAACACTCAACTTCAGGAAAAGATTAATCAGTTCATTGCTGATACCTTATGTAAGGTGATTCAGAATGAACATGACCTGATCGGCAGCATGGTCAGGGAGACCCTTGTCGCGAATACAGATCAGGATCTCATACGATTTGTGGAGGAGAAGGCCGGTAACGACCTGCAATGGATCCGGATTAATGGGTCGATTATTGGCGGGCTTGTTGGGTTTTTCTTGTTTTACTTCTTAAATTTTGTCTATGATCCTTATATTATGCCTGCTTTAAGGACCTTTATTTTTTAATTCATGACGAATAACCTTTATTTATTACAAGAGGATAACAGACTTTTTCTTAACTAAATAATAAGAGCCGGGAAATGAAATTTATTCATCTGGTGGAAATATGTGGAACACAATAAAACGCCGGAGCATATGATGTACAAAAGACGAAAGGGGGATTCAAAATGGCACTTGGAGCCAATGTCTGTGGAATTTCAAATTGCGCTTGTGGTATTGCTATCGTTGTTGTAATAATTTTACTTCTCATTGCATTGGGCATTGTATTTTAAACTCTCAGTATCTCATGTTCAATAACTAAATTAAAGGAGGTAAGAATATGTACGGATGTGCTGGCGCTTTCGGCTGTCACGTTGCTTCTTTTGCAGGTTCGTGTGTAGGAGTTGGCATTATTGCTATCGCAATTTTAATCTTAATTGCTTTAGGAGTTATCTTCTAAAAAAATATCAATAAAAATTGGGACTCCTGCGGGGGTCTCATTTTCTTTGGCAAAACGGTCAAGACGCTTCTCCTTCGGAAAAAGAAAGTGTCAACAAGACGTCTTATTTTTCTTTGCAGAACGATCAAGACCCCCCAAAAAATTAGTCTTATTTCTAAATACAATTAATCTTATTTAGCTTACTGACCGGTAAAGCATCAAAATCCCTGAGTACAGGGGTCTTGATGCTTTACCGTGTATCGCTTGGCTTTCTTTACCTTCTTACCGTCATGAGGGACACTCGGTCGTCCATAGCCTGTGCTAATTCACTTGAACCAGGAAAAGCTGAATTGCTGTAGATATCGTAAACAGGGAAAATGCGATTTCGGTGGCGATTAAGGCACGGGCAGTTAAATTATTGGGCAAGATGTCTCCCAGATTAGCAGTAGCAATAGTGGTAATGCTGACGTATAAAAATGAAAAGAATTGGGTGCAAAAGTTATTCCCTACATCCCCCTTAAAACTGGAAGGAAAAAACCGGTAGAGGAGAAGATAGGCAGCGGCAAAAAATAAGATGATTGAAACAAGGACTCCTGCAATGGAATTAAGCAGACGGTCGTGGGGGGCTTTGGATTTTACGAAGCCATTCCGTATTGCGAAGGAAGCTGCGACTGAAGCACCAATAGCATAGAAAACAAGCGAAAGTTTAAAAAGAGTCTCTCCATTACATGTTATTACCGGATCATAATCTGAGAAAAGGCTTAGGAAAAGTGCCCCGGCTGTTCCTAAAAGCGCCGGAGTTAATAACTCCCAATAACCAAGTTCAAGTGGCTGGTTTGAGGGAATTAATTGTTTGCCGGGAGGGGTACAATATTGAGCTTTTGGAAAAGAGGGCTTATACCCCCGAATAAGGTGCGGGCTTAGGGGATAAGTTCCATTAAAGTTCACTTTTTAATCAACCACCTTTCCCATAAATATATAATACCAGTATATTCCATAAGTAAGTTATGGTTAAGAAATTTTGCACTCTCGAGTAACTTTGAAATTT
>JBMNTM010000015.1:0-17811 GCA_050945735.1 Desulfosporosinus sp. | reverse complement strand
ATGGATACTTTTTTGAATGCAATTCCACCGTCCCTAAAACAGCGATTGCTTCTTGTCGCCTGACATTGCTGTTTAACTAAGGGTTTGCTTTATATTTATTGGTGGGAAAGTTGAGTAATCTAAGAAAAAGTATAGTCTTATTTTTCCTTGTCCGGTTCTTTCGGGGATTCCACATCGTCTTCAGGCCGCAGTCCTTTATAACGGGCCCTGGCGGCCTTGTACGCCTCAAATCGCCGTTGTGCCCATTTCGGCGCTCCAGGCTTAAGCTTATCCCACCCGTCCAAGTATATCATCCAAAGCTGCCATCGAACTTTCATACTAACGCTCCCTTAAAAAATTCATTTTAATTATTGGCCTGATTGGCCTGCAGCTGTCCACGCTTGCTCTCATATTCCTTAACAATCTGTATATGTAGCGGTCTGGCTTTTTCCCCATTTTCATATACGTCAGCAAAAGCTTCAGCGAAAAGTTCACCTTCATCCTGACCACCATATCTAGAGGTTTTATGATTATTAACTTTTGCCTTCGCTGCGTCAGTTAGTGCTTTTGCAGTAATGTTATGACTCCAATCATGCATCCTTTTATCATTGGTGTCATTTGAGGCATCGCTTTCAATCAGCAAGCTATTGAGAACGTGACCGAGCTCATGGTTGCCGTCATAATCAGATTTGGCAGCGGAATAACCAATAAGTTTGTCACCCCACGAGTAAAGTTTCCTTTTTATTGAGGGTAAAAAGCCTTTCTTCATATCCTGCACATTCTACGAAATATCCGATTTGCCGCTTGGACCAAAGGTATGGCTAGCAGACATGGATGTGCCTTCTTCGGTCTCCTCTGTAATATTACCGATTTCCCCCCTGAGTTCGGGGTAATCCCGAATCATACGGCTCATATTCTTTAAACGAGTTTTAATTAGGTTAAGTTTTGTCTTATCACCACCCATATCCCATGTGCTGACGTCGTCTTGTCTCAACAGTTGGCCTTGAGCATTTCCAGAATACTGATGAAACGCTCTTACAGCACTCTCTGGATCAGCAGCTCTATCAATGTCGTTAAGCTGTGCCTGTAAATCGTCGTCCTGGTTGGGATTAAACCTATTGGCTTCCAGCTCCTCCTTCGTAATCTCCCACGGGCGTTTTGCCCGGAGCTTATCTATTCCGCCCGCCTTCTCTGCAGCTTTTGCCATTTTCTCTTGTTCTTTTTCCCTTTTCGATTTAGCTTGAATTGGAGCAGAGGCGGAACTCATAGGAGTGATGATGTCACCACTGCGCACCTGACCGCCTGCGGCAACTCGTTCGCCCATTACATCCGCCTCATGCTCCAAAGACAAGTTCTTCACCACGGGAAAGCCCCCGGAAGCAACCCGCGCGCTCGCTTGCTGCACGACATGGGCAAGCTCATGCCCCAAGACGTCGTCACCTGCACTGCTGTCCAAATGGATATTGGTACCCCGGGTAAAAGCTTCCACACCGAACTCAGAGGGTATTTTACCGCGACTAATGCGGATATTGGAAAAATCAGCGTTAAAAGCAGGCTCAAACTTTTCCCTTAAAGCTTTGGACATGGGACACAGATTTTCTCCGCCCATTATCGACAACGCAGCCATATTGCCTGCCTCCGAACGGAGTAGGGCGCTCTCCGAATTAATTTTTGCATTTGCCTGCTTTATTACTCGCTTTTTTGGTACATAAACAGTTTGTGACATATTATCCACCTCTTAATCTTTTCATTTAAAAAATGTATCCCGCAAGAAATTCAGTTTCTTTTAAAAAGTATTTTCTTTCTAAAAATTTTTCGCACAAGGCATAGGAGACAGTACTAATCGGTGTTATCCGCACTACATCATCCTTGGATATGACTTTGGTTGCTTCTCTGATAGCGCTGCCGATTAATAATCCAGTGATCGCCTTTCTCCTGAAAGCTTCATAAACGTAAAGAGAACGCACGAGAATCTCTCCTTGCGTACGGGTATTAATGATCACCCCCGCTAGTTTTCCACCTACGACACAGGCTAAAGTGCAGAAGTTCAAGACCTCTCCCTGGGCCGTTCGGATATCTGCATGCGGCGGGATTAAGCCATCATCAGCATCAGCTATGTATTTTTTCATTAACCGATCGGGCAGCGCACTGAGACGCATGATTTCTACGCCGGGAAAACCCCTTTGGGAGAAACCCGGAGCTTTAAGCTCCCCAAAACGAACAGAAAACGAAGTTGCAATCGGATCATTAATACGAAAGCCTGCTCTTTTGAAGATACCGGAAAGCATACCTCCTTCGAGCATACTGGGTGAGTAGATAAACTTTAAACTGTTAACCTCGGTTTTCTTCACTTCACCAGTGATTCCCCGCAGCAGATAAGTTCCCAGACCACACCTGCGCGCCTGCGGATCAACAAATATGGATACCAGATAAAACTGACCATTTGCCTTTTCAGCAAGGGCTGCAGCACAAGAATAACGTTCATAGACTGCTCCGACGCAGATATTGTCCGGATTTTCCACCAGTTTATGCATATTGCCCGGTATATATTGTATAAACTGTCTGCTGTTTTGCGGTATAACGCGGACAAGAGACAACTTTTCCAAAGACTCATCTCCAAAAAATTTTTAAATTTAAACATAAGTACGTAAAGGTTGAAGTTTATGCGAGCAAAGCTTGGATCATTGCCAAAATGCTCTCCTCACCGGTAAGATTGTAGGCCAGCTGATAACAGTATAACCCCAGATCCCTTTTGCCCATTTGCTGTGCTAACTTTCCCAGGGTGATCGCCGTATCGATGACCTGAGGATTGGGACCGATTCGAATTCCCAGTGCGCTGCAAGTTTGTTCAATAACTGCCGTGGATGGCTCAGCCGGTTCCATTCCCGTCTGCTCCCTGATATAACCAAGCTCCCGCCGGGCCATTTCATCGTCTTTAAAATAAGTACTTAACCAATATAGAACGACGGCGGAGTCAAATTCCTGTCTTTCGATATAATAATAGCCAAAATCCCGATAACACCTGGCAAGCTGAGGATATTCAAGAGCGTAGTCCAGCGCCTGCAGAGCCACTGCATAAAAGTTATCCAGATCGCCGGTCCTTCTGTAGGCATCCCCCAACTCCAAAAGAAACCGGCAATTAACGGGATTGAATTCCACCGCTTTCAACAAGGACGTGATTGCCGCATGAGGCTTCCCAAGTTCTATTAAAAGTTGACCGTGAAAAAAATAATAGGCCGCATAATTTTTCGGTGTAGGATGAATATTACGCTTCTCTTCAAAAATATCGGCATAAAGGCTACCCTGAAAAGCATCGTCAAAGCTCAAATAAACATTGGCCATATCAGGCTCGAAGGTGCCGTTGATTTTATCCAGCACACCGGTCATGATTTCTTCCGCTTTCAGGAAGCTTCCTGCCCTGGCTAAACCCAGGGCCTGTTGATACAAATCTTCCAGACCAACGCTGTTTTCCACCAGCGAATCATTCAATTCGTTACGACCTTTCTCGGGCAGCAGCTTATAGAGCATTCTGCCAATGCCTCTAAGTATCTCCTTGGAATATTCATGCTCTCGGTATTCTAATGCTTTTCCTTCAAGATATCTGGCATCATGCTCACAATTTCCAGTAAGTCCTTTTTCTAACTCTGCAAGGATTTCTGCATAATCCATTAAATTCCCTCCAAAATATCTAAATTTTTATTAACCGGGTGGTTTATGTATCTAAACATTTTTGAATACAAAGATCGAATTTTCACTATAGTCATCTATGTTTATATATCGAGAACTTCAAATGTCATCATAAATTTTGCGCTATACCTTGATATCCCACGAGACTTTTGATAGAATATATAAGTGTCATTTCGGTGACAAAGGAGGTTTTAGAGCATGGCTAAAGTATGTGCAGTATGTGCTAAGGGAGTAGTCACTGGATTTCAAGTCAGCCACTCTCATATACGAACTAAGAGAACTTGGAAACCAAACTTGCAAAACGTGCGTGCAATTGTGAACGGTACCCCAACCCGAATCAAAGTGTGCACCAGATGCTTACGTTCCGGAAAAGTGCAGCGTGCTATCTAATGAATTAAGAGCCCGCATTGGGCTTTTTTCATTTCTCCACATCTCATTGCCCACTTTCCTGGTCTAAACCTTTTCAGCCCAGGAAAGGTGTTTCCGACAAAGCCACCATTCGGCTGCGTTGCGTTAATCTTCCCTCAATTTATCAAGTAGAATCGCAAACACTTTGGGCACCGGGGCATCGAACTCCATCCATTTTCCAGTGCGTGGATGCTCAAATCCTAAGTGTCTGGCATGCAGCATTTGTCCTTGCAATCCAAAGCGATTCTTTTTTGTCCCATACACGGGGTCTCCCAGGACCGGATGCTTAACATAAGCCATATGAACACGGATCTGATGCGTTCGACCAGTTTCTAAACATACTTCAAGATATGTAGTATCATTAAAGCGTTCCAATACTGTATAATGCGTTACTGCGGGTTTCGATTGATGCATTACCACAGCCATCCTCTTGCGGTTAGAAGGGTCTCGCCCAATGGGTGCATCAACCGTGCCGGAAGGTTCTGATACTACCCCATGTACCAGGGCACGATACTTACGAGCCATTGTATGCGCTTTAAGTTGAGTGGTCAGCCCTTGGTGAGCAAAATCATTCTTAGCCACTACTAAAATCCCTGTTGTATCTTTATCAATCCGATGCACAATTCCCGGACGTAACACCCCGTTGATGCCGGAAAGATTATGACAGTGATATAACAAAGCATTAACCATGGTTCCCGTCCTCGCCCCCGGTGCCGGATGAACCACCATTCCCTGAGGCTTATTCACAACCAAAACATCCTCATCTTCATACATAATATCTAGGGGAATATTTTCCGGGTCGATTGTATATTTTCGCAGAGTAGGGCACACCACTTCTACTTTATCACCCTGTCGGACCTTATAATTTGCCTTTTTAGGAAAACCGTTGACCCTTACGCACTCTTGGGCAATAAGTCTTTGAACGAAAGACCTGCTCTTTCCCAAAACTCCAGTAACACCTACGTCTAGGCGAATTCCTTCCTTAAGTTCAAAAGTATACCATTTTGCCGATTGTATCAAGCCTGAAAACAGGTTTTCATCGTTTTCATTGTTTTCATCATTTTCATCGTTGATATTGTTTTTTTCATTAGTAATTTTTTCATCTAATATTTCTTCGTTAAATTCCAAATCTTCCATATTGGGTTCATTAAACACTTTTTCCACACTGATAACCCCATAAAAAATTTTTCTTTCATCTATCGGCCTCGTTATAACCAGGGGGGGACTTTTCCGGCTTTCCCTTTTTACCCTGGGCATTCTCTTGTCGATAAATGAGAAGCATGAGTATCCCTACTGCTAATACAATCATACTATCCGCAAAGTTGAAAACGTAGGGCCAAATTTGGAAATCCAAATAATCTATCACACGCCCGATTACAACGCGGTCATAAAGGTTTCCAAGTGCTCCGCCGCCGATCATCCCTATCGCCAGACGGGTTAACCTCTCTCTGCGCGGAATATAAAACTGACCAAAAATCACTCCGCCTAAAACTAATAATGCTGTAACAACAAAAATCCAGGTCTGGCCGGCCAACAAGCCAAAAGCAGCGCCTGGATTTAAAACAAACGTCAGGTGAAATACTTTGGGAATAACTATCAGCGTTTCACCCGGAATAAAATTTGTTTGAATCAGGACCTTTAAAAAGCGGTCAATAATCCATACACCGATTATTGTAAGCCAAACCATCAAACCTTCAACCCCCCTGTTTTTTCATCTTAACACAGGGCTTCAACCAGGGCAACTATCTATAAACAAAATGGAACGGTTAGAAAAAGGGGGAGGCTCAGAACTGTTAGCTATCGTCGGATAAATCGTTCGGATCTGCAATATCCTGATTTGTCGCCAGATCCTGCACAGAATCAGAGGTCCCATAACGAGCAACCGCTTGCCAGGAATCTTCGCCATCAAATGTTGCCCGATCAGTCCCGTCGTTAAAGGTTCGAGAGAAAGGACAATAAAGAAGTTCATTTTCAACCTGATGGCGATGTAGTAAGTGTTGTTCTTCTATCTCCTCATCGCGGCTGCAATCAGTACAGACGGTAGTATAGGGCAAGGCTTCTAATCTCTCAAATGGAATATCCCGACCGCAGTGTTCGCATATTCCGTACTCACCTCTATCAAAGCGTTCCAAAGCAACGTTAATCGTTTCAACCCTATGGAGCAGGCGGTCATGTTGGGCAACATCCCGTGAGCGCTGATAAACCTCGCTGCCAATATCTGCGGGATGATTATCTAATAAAGATAATTCGCCCAATGATTCTCGCATATCTCCATTAAAAAGTTCTGTCGCAGTTTCTATAGCATCTGCTCTCTCTTGACGAAGTATTCTGATTAGTTGGGTGTAACGCGTTTGATCTTTCATATTCTGCTGCCTCCAATCTAAATAACCTACTTGCAGTTTTAGCAATAACCTCTTCACTATCAATTCCCTTCGACGACCGCAATGCGAGGAGTTTCTTAAGGTTGCTCAACGTACTTACTCAGTTCAGCAATAAACCCTCCGATCACCGGTAAATTAAGGATAACAATACGTTTTAACAAGAAATATGCAAATCCTGCAAGGAGTCCTGCTCCCAAGGCAGTTCCCAATCCCCGGGCAAGACCAACTATGAAGTTGAGCCAGAGAAGGCGTCCGGGGCGATTTAAATACGCGATGTAATCAGCCAATCGCAACTTCTCTAAAGTCTCTGTTAATGATACAACATGCTGTTTTAATCCGACCAAATCCTGAACTTTCACAGAATCGGCTTCTTCTCCTCTACTCGCTGAGAGTAACACTGTTGATTCAGTTTCTTTGCTAGAACTGCTCACAATATTCACCTCACGTTAAATTCCAGTCTTCCCATCAGCTGCAAAATTTACACTGAAAATCTTCTAACGCGCGTTAATTGTTTCTTACTTGAGCATTAATTACGAAAAACAAAACCTCTAATTAGAAAGGGGCTTTATGACTTAACATAAAGACCCCTTCCTTATTATTAACTATGGCAACCACATATTTGATCTTTTGACTATTGCTTTGTCCACCCCTCGGTTTTTTATACGGATTTATTCAGATTACTGAAACATTTAAACGAGGTTTTTAATCACTCCACTGCAACGCGGGCAAACCGTCGGGTGTTCCTGATCTTTGCCAACATCCTGATGAAACATCCAGCAACGTTCGCACTTTTGCCCTTTAGCCGGCTGGACGAGAATCCCTAAGCCCTCATGAGCTTCAGCCGGCTGCACACCTTCAACCCTTTCTTCGTCGGGTTTATGCAGGGTTAAGTCGGAGACAATAAAGATTTCTGCCAGCTTGGGCACCTGCTGCAAGAATTCATACTGCTCTTCCGTCGGGTAAAGATCTACATGCGCCGTCAACGGATGATTGATCAATTTTTCCTGCCGCGCCTTTTCCAACACTTTGGCAACATCCGTCCGCAAACCTAAGATCTGATCCCATTTATCAGCGATCTTCTCATCCAACCAGGCGGGGTTTACTTTCGGCATTTCGGCTATTTGTACGCTTTCCTCTTTCTTATTGCCAGGGATAAACGGCCAGATTTCTTCCGTCATAAATGTCAATATCGGCGCCAGGAGACGAACCAGGGCATCAAGCATTTCATATAAAACTGTTTGGGCAGAACGACGCAGGAAAGATGTTTTCCCTTCCACATAAAGCCGGTCTTTAACAATGTCCAGGTAAATGGCACTCAACTCAATCGTGCAAAAATTATGAATTGTGTGGTAAGCCCAATGGAATTCATAAATCTCATACCCATGCAGCACGCGCTCAACCACTTTAGCAAGTTTAAGCAGCGCCCAGCGATCAATTTCCGGAAGCTCCTGATAAGGCACTTGATCTTTTTCCGGATCAAAATCATAGAGATTACCTACCAAAAAGCGCATAGTGTTGCGAATCTTTCGATAGGCATCGGACATTTGTTTCATTATACGCGGGGAGGCGGCAACGTCATTTTTATAATCCACCGAACTGACCCATAACCGTAAAATATCCGCACCCATTTCCTTAACAACTTTGAGCGGATCAACCCCATTATTAAGCGATTTGGACATCTTGCGCCCTTGCTCATCAACGGTAAAGCCGTGGGTCAATACATTGCGGTAAGGAGCCTGCCCAAACGCCGCCACTGAGGTCAATAACGAGGAATTGAACCATCCCCTGTGCTGATCGGAACCTTCCAAATAGAGATCCGCCGGCCAGGAGCCATCATCCCGTTGCTTCAACACCCCAACGTGGCTGGTACCGGAATCAAACCAAACATCCATGGTATCTGTCTCTTTACGGAATTCTGTCCCGCCGCAGGAACACTTAATCCCTTCCGGCAACAATTCCTCAGCAGGATGAGCAAACCAGGCATTGGATCCTTCCTGCCGGAAGATCTCCTGAATCTTGGCAATCGTTTGGTTATTTACCAATGCTTTCCCACAATCCTCACAATAAAAGATCGGAATGGGAACCCCCCAGGTCCTTTGCCGGGAAATACACCAATCGCCCCGCTCGGCGATCATATTATAGATCCGGTCTCTTCCCCAAGAGGGAATCCAACGCACTTTATCTATTTCATCCAATGTCTCCTGACGGAAACCACTAATGGAGGCAAACCATTGTTCGGTCGCCCGGAAAATAATCGGGCTCTTACAACGCCAGCAATGCGGATAACTATGTTCGATCATTTCCTCAAGCACGAGAGTGTCGTTATTTTTTAGGTCTTCCAGAACAATAGGGTTCGCTTCACCCGTTTTTAAACCGGCGTATGCCCCGCCTTCCGCGGTGAATTTCCCCTGATGATCAACCGGACAAAACACGGGCAGCCCATATTGTTGTCCGATTTGAAAGTCTTCTTCGCCATGACCGGGGGCCGTATGAACGCAGCCGGTACCCGCTTCCAAAGTAACATGTTCGCCGCAAATCAATACAGAATCCTTATCCCTCAGCGGATTCCGGCACATGACACCTTCTAGTTCCTTACCGGAGAGAGTCCTTTCCACCGGCAGTTCCAGGTTCCACAGCAAACGTAAGGAATGAAGCATGCCCTCCGCAACAACCCAATGTTCCTGCTCAACTTTGACAACTGCATAGGTTAACGCAGGGTGTACACAGATGGCAAGATTTGCCGGCAGTGTCCAAGGCGTAGTCGTCCAAATGACTACAAATGTGTTTTCTTCCGGAAGCACGTTCAGGCCATCCCGCACCGGAAATTTAACATAAATGGTCGAGTCACGTTTATCCATATATTCAATTTCCGCCTCTGCAAGTGCAGTTTCACAAGTTGGACACCAAAAGACCGGCTTTTGCCCTTTATAAATATATCCTTTATCGGCCATCACGCCAAAAACTCCGATTTGCGCTGCCTCATACTCTTTATGCAAGGTTAGATATGGATGGTCCCAATCACCACGTACGCCCAGGCGCTTAAACTGCTCACGCTGAATCCCGACATATTTTTCGGCATATTCTTTACATTTCTTCCGAAATTCCAGCGTTGACACTGCATGTCTGTTCACACCCAACTTCTTAACTACTTGTATTTCAATGGGCAGCCCATGGGTGTCCCAGCCTGGAATATAGGGCGCATCATAACCCATCATGGTCTTATACTTGACCACAATATCCTTTAACACCTTATTTATTGCATGCCCAAGGTGAATATCCCCGTTTGCGTAAGGAGGGCCATCATGAAGAATAAATTTCGGTCGCCCCACACGTGCATTTTGCACCTTTTCGTAAATATTTTCTTCTTCCCAAGTTTTGAGGATTTCCGGTTCCTTCCGGGGAAGATTCCCCCGCATGGGAAAATCCGTAACCGGCAAATTAAGAGTATCACGATAGTCCATTAATATTTCCTCCTCTGAAAATATGTTTTAAAAAGTAATTTTGGAATTTCAAATTCTTTTTACTAACGTTAGCCTGATGTTCAGACGCGCTCGTTGATCAATACCCTTGACATCTGACTGACCTAATATCCTTTTATCTGCCGATCGAATATGACCGGCAGCTTTGGTTTATTATCTCTGTAAGAGCTATAAGAGCAATAAATCCCGCCCCTCCTCTATAAAGGGACGAGATCACTCGAATACCACCCTTGTCGCCATTAAGCCACCAGGAGTCTGTTAACGGAGACAAACCGGAAGACACTTACTAAGATTTCAGCCCTTCACTCCAAGGGATTCTCCCCGTCTCGCCTCACGGACTCACACCGTTTCCCGCTCGCTGTTGAGGTTTGCCTGACAGAGACTGTCCTTATCAATCTATTATACACATATAGTACAATTATTATTCAAATTCACTTATTATCGTTTAATGTATCTTGTGAGATAACTTTCCGTAAGATGGTGACCAGTTTTGCTTGCCCTTCCAACTCAATAGGATCCACCATCCACAGACATAAAAAAGAAATTTTTCTCCTTCTCCATTCCTGTACGTAGGGATTCATCTGTTCCTTAGATAAGTATAAATACGTCGAATCCTGAGGGGGCGTCAAACTAACAACCACACCACGTTGTTCAATTTCATCCATGGCCTGAAACGCACGATCGAGTAAATCGTCACTCCCAGTCATCATTACATCTCCGGGGCGAAAGTTTTGGCCCGCTTCGGCAAAACCTACACTAAAAATTTTTATATCTGTTTGATTTATATCTATTTGATTTAATTGCAAATCATTAATCGAGGGTAAGAGCTGGATTTCTTGTCCCGCAACTTTCCCGACGTAGGACTTATTCTCATCCTGATGCAAACCAAACCCTTGAATGAGAAAGTCAGGAGCTAGCTCACTAATTAATATATTATTCATCGATTCCATCCTTCTCCCTCAAAGTTCTAAGATATTTTATCACGATACAAGGCTTATCCGCAACTACAAGGATCTCTAAGGAGCTTAGGCGATGCCATCATTTTGCTCCTGCAACTTTTCTAAGTCCAAATGAGCAAGCAGAAAAGACTTGAGTTGTGTGCGTAACAGATCCCGTTTCCTCGAAAGTTCCTGAATTTCTTCTTTAATCTCTTCAAGGATTGCCTGAGTTTCAGATACTTTGTTTAGTCTATCCTGTTCAGCTTCCCTGAGGAGGAGAGCAACCTCTTGTTGGGCATTCTTCATAACCTCTTCAGCAGTTTGCTGTGCTAATACCAGAGTCTGTTGTAAAGTATTTTCTAATTGGCGATAGTGGCTGATTTCTGCTTCCAAACCTTTTGTCTTTTCGCGCAATTCGAAATTCTCAGCATATGAAGATTCAAATTCTTGACTAACAGCTTCAAGAAATTTTTCAACTTCTTCGCATTGATAACCCCTAATCCTTTTGCTAAATGTTTTATTTCGTATATCAAGAGGAGTCATCTGCATCTTTATTCCCCCTAATACCTTTGTAACCGAAATAGTACAATATGCCAAGTTGTCTGTCTCTTGCTTCTTTTACACTTTAAATCCGAGGCTACTTCGATCCGAGTTATCATCTTAGAACAATAAATATAAAACCCATTTACTCAACCAACCAATCACATTAAGTGCAATGATTGCAAAGATCGGCGAAAAATCCAGTGCCATTGCTGCGCCGCCGAGCTGAAAACGCTGAAACGGCTTAAGGAGTGGGTCTGTCAAATCCTTAAGAAGTATTGTAAATTTATTGGGCTTAATTTGAGGTAAAAAAGAAAGGAACGCGCGTATAATAATCAACAAAGTGAGAATAAAAACAACGTTATCAATTACTTGACCGATTAGAGCAAGAGAAATCATTTAAATCCTCCCTATTTCTGCCAGAATAATCCCTTGTCTTTTAGTTCATCGCGCATTTCACCAGAAATTTCTATATTAGATGGCACAAACAAAAAAATCCCATTTCCTACTTTTTGCATTTTACCATTTAACGCATAGGTTGTTCCACAAATAAAGTCTACAATACGTTTGGCTAACATTTTTTCCGTATTTTCGAGATTAACAATAACAGGCCGTCGAGATTTCAGCTGATCAGCAATGTTTTGCGCTTCATCAAAAGAACTTGGTTCCATCACAACCACGCGCATTTGCCTTTGGGAATGAATACTTACGACCTGAGCGCTTTTACGGCTGGAGCGTACCTCTTCCTGTACATTTTTTTCTTTTTCATTTTCTTCCATGATGTCTTCCGGTTCCTCATCGGAAAATCCCATTATACCGATCACTTTGTCAAATAATTTTGCCATTTATCTTCCTCCTTTTCTAAGTCCGTTCTCCGAAAATCTGACGTCCTACACGTACAATGGTCGCCCCTTCTTCGATAGCCATTTCGAAATCTCTACTCATCCCCATCGAAAGCTCATATAAATTTACTCCTAACCTTTTTTTGGCTGCCATAGTATCCCTTAAGACTCTTAACTGACGGAAAAATCCCCGTGTTTCCGCTGCACTGGCCTCCAACGCCCCAATAGTCATTAATCCTTGAACTTGAACCCGGGGATAATCGCCAATAGTATCTAAAAAGTCTGGGACTTCCTCAGGCTTCAGCCCTGCCTTTGCACGGTCCCGAGCGACATTAACCTGAACGAGTGTTGTCCAAATTATACCACATCGTTCCCCATGTGTGTTAAGAGTCTTTAATAATGAAAAACGATCAAGTGAATGAATCATAGCAATGGATTTATTTAAGTACTTCACTTTATTAGTCTGGAGACTTCCTACCAAGTGCCATTCGTAGTCGTTCTTTAGAAAAGGAGCTTTTGCCAACCATTCCTGAACGCGATTTTCTGCAAATTTGCGTTGTCCAAAATGATAAGCCTCCTCCAGAACCGAAACCGGCTGGTTCTTTGACACGGCTAACAAGCGGATAGTGCGCGGGTCACGATTACTTCGGAGTGCGGCTTGATCGATCCGTCGGCGAACCTCGGTTAAGTTTTGCTCGATACCTATATTTGTCAACATCAGCACATCTCCTTCGCAATAAGTTCTACGCCTTTGCGTCGTTTCCTGCTTATGAAGCCCATATCTAAATTTTTTTTACATTAGCTGCTAATCCTTCCAGTCCGTCACGAGGTGTTATCACGATGGGAATACCACTAACCAAATTTTCGATGCAGACCTGATGATCATTTTGATCAAGTACTTTAACCTTCTTAAAATGAATAACGCCCTCACTCCACAGAAAGACACCAAGCTCCTCTCCTTGTATCCACAGAGCGCTTCTAGGAACGAGTACCCCACTGGTCGGTGGCCGGTAGCTCCAAATCACTTCTTGACGTCTGTTAATTGCAGAGCCATCGATATAATGAGGAAACATTACGACCACTCCCGTAGGTTTCTCTGATTTACGCAAAATTTTAGCACTGACTGTTTGTTCTCCCACAGTTAAACGAATATGCGATCCGACAGTGAGCCCCTCGATACTGGTCAATTCAAGGAATGCCCGGGTCTGAGAAAGGTTATTCACTATTTTACCGATACTTTCCCCCGCTTGCACATGTACTCCTGGAATCTTAACGTTAGCAGTTTGAGACAATAATTTATCTAAATCCATGAAAGTTAAATTTTCCGTAGTTATAGTGGTTTCCAAGCCATCAGTTTGGCGAAAAAAAAGCCCGCCCATCGTTGTCAGAATCGCCTGCTCCTGAACGCCCTCCTGTATCATGCCTGGGGCAGCTCCTTCCGGTCGTAGGGTTGCCACAACCTCCCCTCGCCTGTAGCGTAGTCCATCTTCGCCCATAAATTGGATACTCCCAGAGAACGGAGCATGTATTGGTTGCTCCTGATTTGCAAACGTTGCCATAACTTTACGTTCATGCGTAATCGTTCCGGTTTGGGCAACCGCATATTCAATATTCCCAGTCGAAAAAAACGAGTGACAAAACCACATAACTCCTCCGACTAAAGCGATAAACAGACCTCCAAGCCAGTAGTTTTGCTTTCTGGTTTTTCCTCCCGCCATGTCACTCCTCCAATATTCGCTGCTTAAATATTTGTTTTTATTGTTCAGTACGCGTTATCATCAATTTCTTTAAGGCATGTGTAATAACATACATGCTCTAACCTCTCACACTTTGTATATACACTTACCGATTATGGTACCGGGAACTGCGAACCGCGTAATTTGATCCACCCTGCCATCCGTCCTGTGCGCGCTCCATCCCGCCGATGAGAAAAAAACCATTCCGGATTGTCTGCAGTACAGATCGCCGCGAGATCAATGTTTTCCTTATGAACGCCTTTTTCCAAAAGTGTGGTCCTGTTAGCTTCCCATAAATCCAGAAGATATTGTTCATTTTCTTGCTTAGATAAAAACGGTGTCTCGTCAAAATTTGCCCGGAACCGTATGGCTACGCTTTCATCCACGAAGTAGCAGCATGGACCAATACTTGGTCCGATAGCTACCCAGGCATTTTCAGTTCGTCCTCCGGCTTTTTCTACACAATCCAAAATTTTTTGTCCGATTTTATTAGCAGTGCCTCTCCAACCGGCGTGCACGATTCCGACTGCCTGAACATCTGGAAAATAAAAGAAAAGGGGGACACAATCCGCAAAAAGTCCCATTAAACCGAATGTACTTTGTGTCACTAATCCGTCAACAGCAGGGATTGCCGTATCTAATTCACAAATCCCACGGCCCCCATCTTCCTCACCCACCCATTTTATATTTGTCCCATGAACCTGTTCACCTACTATTACCCTCGACCAAGAAACATTCCATTGTTCTAACCAGCGCTTTCGATTATCTAATACCGCAGAAGGGTTATCACCGACATGAAGACCTAAATTCAAGGTATCATAGGGAATCCGGCTTACGCCCCCAACACGAGTTGAGAATCCCAAGTCAATCCCTTCTGCTTGCCATTTTGGAAGGGTCAAGTAATATAAACGTTCACTTTTTTGCCATTTCCAGCTCATTCTTGTTACTCCTTTAAATTTAAATATACCATTTTATATCTCCGGGGACAAACTTGCCTTGTTCCAAGAAATAAATAACAAGCATAAGCCCTATTGAAGCAAATAGGGCTTATGCTTGCCAATAATAAAAGTTATCAGCGGTGATTACCATGGTCCAGGCTAAATCCAGGCAAATCATTAGCATCAACTAAGATGACATCAACGCCTATTTTCTTGACGCGGTCCCAGGGGATAATAAAATCCTCTGATTTGCCACTGCCGAAAAAAGTCCAACCTCGTGAGGGCTCCCCTGACACAATAATTCCTTTAACGACGCCTCGTTCTAGATCTAAGTCAAGGTCTCTAATAGGTCCTAACCTTCGCCCATCATTAACGTTAACGACATCCAATAATCGCAAATCCGAGATCTGCATTGGTCGCCCCCCCTCAGATGATGTTCGATGTTCGTGGTTCGATGTTCGAACACCAAAGTCCGAACATTAACCGTCACCTCGTGCATCGTATATGTCATCTTATGAGGCAAGGTTACAAAATAGCCTACAATTTATACTTTCGTATTCGAATTTTAAATCCGAAGTTCTTCATCAAGAATTAAGACTCTCTAACGTGCTTCCAATATACCGGCCTCTGTATTCACACGTACTTACGCATATGCTGCATGGCTGCTTTCTCAAGGCGGGATACCTGAGCTTGGGAAATTCCGATTTCCTCCGCAACCTCCATTTGAGTTTTGCCACTGAAAAACCGCAAAGACAAAATGAGCTTTTCCCGTTCACTAAGGCGTTGTAAAGCTTCCCGTACGGCAAGTCCTTCAACCCAGCCGGTGTCAGATTTTTTATCATCTCCGATTTGATCCATTACAAAGATGGGATCTCCTCCGTCATGATAGATGGGTTCAAATAAAGAAATCGGTTCTTGAATAGCATCTAAAGCAAAAATAACATCTTCTCGCGGGAGGGAAAGTTTATCCGCAATCTCTGTTACGGTTGGTTCGCGTGAGCATTCACAGACCAATTGATCCCTCACTTGGAGTGCCTTATAAGCAATATCCCGAATCGAGCGACTTACCCTGATCGGATTATTGTCCCGTAAATAACGACGAATTTCCCCAATAATCATGGGGACAGCATAAGTAGAAAACTTAACGTTTTGTCCAAGATCAAAGTTATCAATGGCTTTCATCAAACCAATACAACCGACCTGAAAAAGGTCATCCACATACTCGCCGCGGTTTGTGAACCGCTGAATCACACTTAGTACGAGACGGAGATTCCCATGGATTAGTTTGTCCCGGGCGTTGCGATCCCCGGCTTGGTAAATCATAAACAACTCTTTCATTTTTACACTGGATAAAACAGGCAACTTCGAGGTGTTCACTCCACAAATTTCAACTTTATTTATCGCCAATCCGAGCACCTCCCCAGCCGACATTATCTGTTGAGAAGTATGCCCTAACATAGTTTAGGTTATTCCAATCGACAGAATTCTTTCCGTAATCTGCGAATAATCCTTTTCTCTAGACGCGAAATATAGGACTGCGAGATCCCCAGGCGATCGGCCACTTCTTTTTGTGTTTTCTCAACGCCATTGTCTAACCCAAATCTTAGCTCCATAATCACCTTTTCTCTATTCGTCAGACTCCCCATTGCTAAATGCAATAACTGACGGTCGACCTGTTCTTCAATTGGTTTCGAGATTATGTCATTTTCTGTACCTAATACATCGGATAAGAGCAATTCATTACCGTCCCAGTCAACATTTAAAGGTTCATCAAACGATACTTCCGAACGAGTTTTATTATTTCGTCTAAGATACATCAAAATTTCATTTTCTATACAGCGGGAAGCATAAGTTGCAAGTTTAATTTTTTTCTGGGGATCAAACGTATTAACTGCTTTAATCAGCCCAATTGTTCCTATGGAAACAAGATCTTCAATTCCTATTCCCGTATTTTCGAATTTTCGAGCAATATACACCACCAAGCGTAAATTACGTTCGATTAAGATATCCCGAATAGAAAGATCTCCTGCTTCCAATCTTTTCAAGAGGGCCCCTTCTTCTTCCGAATTGAGTGGCGGCGGAAGAGCTTCACTGCTTCCCACATAATAAATGCCACCTAAGCCACATACTTTTTGAAAAAGCATGAACCAAAGATGTTTTATCTTATCCTGAACAGACCTTAACCACTTCATTTACCCATCTCCACCTTTCTGAACATGTTCGGGATGTATTAAAGCTTGGTATTCGCCCTTGGAACTTAATTCTTGCTTGACGAGTGCCACAGTTGCCTTAATCTGGCGAGAACCCTTCTTATCAAAACATGTTACACGCTCAGGTCTTATCCCCAGCAGCCAGCTCTGACAATCAATGGCTTTAAAAGGAATAAAAACAAGGTGTTTTACTAGACTGGGATCGACTTTCCATAATAAGGGCCAAGGATCTGTGGAGTCTTTCCAAGGGATATCCAGGAAGGAGCGCATCTTATCCGGCATAGAAACAGCAGCGACCTCCTCTTGCAGAAGAATAACCGGAAACCCAGTCAAGGGATCTCGTAAATTATTTCCCGTATCCAACAGCGCTTTAAAGCGCACAACCTCACAAATCCCAAGTTCTTTTCTGCCGAAATCAACTTCTAATTCGTAAATAATTTGCTCCAATATTGAACTTCTTTCCTGCCAATGGTGCCATAGGTACTGTAAAATCCACCACATTGCTGCACCCAAGGGAAGGATCCAAAAATTATGTAATGCAAGAGAAAAGAGACCACCACTTGATCCGTTATCAAATTGCACCCACCCCCATAAGGCATACACAAAGCCGCCTAGTCCTGCTGAAAGGAGCCAAAACCCTGCTAATGCCTTAAGAAAAGTAGATAGTCTCCGG
>JBMNTM010000014.1:0-18301 GCA_050945735.1 Desulfosporosinus sp. | reverse complement strand
ATCACTAAAGACATCGCTAACCCAACGAGGAGTATATCCCGCAGGGCTTTTTTAAACTTCCAGTTATTTAAGAACCATTGCCAAAAAAAGAGCACCGGAAAGATGAGTAACAAAATAGGCCTCACCAAATTGCCGAGACCAAGAATTACCCCCAACAGCAGGGTACTGCGCAGCTGTTTTTTACCCTGCTGAACATTTTGACTATAGAAGACAACTGCCCAGATAAAGAGGGTGATCATAAAAATATAGGTCGTTTCCGTCAGGATGTACATAGTCCAGAAAGAAAACATCGGGTAGGCTAACATCAAAAGATAGGGTATCCAGGCATAAGCTTTGCCAAATAAGCGTTCCCCAATCAGGTAGGCCAAAACCGTCGTCAGGGCACTGATCACAGCTTGCAGGATCACTACGGCGAAATAGTTTTTTATGCCAAAAAAGAGATAGGTAAGTGCAATCAACAAAGGGTAGATCGGACCGACAGCATAATCCCGGTCCCGGATTGTCGTGATAAACCCTTTTCCCTGTAAAATGTTTTCCGCAATATTGGAGTACGTTAATCCGTCCGACGAAATTAAATAGTCTGCCGGGTAGAGCTTTATATAAAGAAGACGGACAAATAATGCTAAGCCCAATAAGAACAATAATTCAAGATAACGATGACGTCTCGACAAATCGACCTTCATCCTTCCGTATAGCCTGTTTAATGCGCCGACTTATTGTCGTCTTGGGATAAAATCGTTTTTTCGATCAGTAGCTTATTGGCTTCGGAAATCGCTCCGGTGCCGCCTAAAATATAGATTTGGGGCTTTTTCCCCTTGATACTCTTCAGCCAATTCAAGACTCCCGGCGTGATCTCAAAGGTGTCTATTAAGATGAGCGGGCTTGCGGTTTTGGCGGCCAGCGCCCCTCCCGCCAGACCATCCGGAAAATTCACTCCGGTGGCGATGTAAACCTGCCCGGGATCTTGCGCAAAGTAATTCACTATTTTCAGAGCCGTATCGTATTTGGTAAGCCCACTTAAACGCAGGGGGCCATATGGGGCTAAAGGCCCTTTTTGGGCATCATCAAACGCAGGTGCGATTACGGCACTTCCCCCCACGATAATAGTTTTCGTGACCTGAAAGTCCTTCAGTACCTCAAGAGTTGCTGCCGGTAAAACATCCCGTCCGGTAAGAAGGATGGGGATTTCCAAAGCTGCTGCCGGTGCCGAAGCAGCCAGGGCATCCGGGAAATTAAGCGTCGAAGCCAGCATAACGGTTTGCTTGGCCCCCAGTTTTTTAGCAATCTCGGCTGCCGTTTCTGCCGCAGTTGTCCCGGCAATTCGTTCCGGATTGAGCTTTAAATCTGCTAAGGCCTCAAAAATAGACTCGCTGATTACAGCCGTACCCCCCAGGATAAAGGCCTTTTGAGCACCAAGCCGCCTAAGTTCCTTAATCACCGCGGCGTCCAATTCCCCCGGTGGGTTGAGGAGCAGCGGTGCATTATATTTTTTCGCAAGCGGTGCCCCGGCAAGGGCATCCGGATAATTAGCCGTGGTGGCCAGCACCACCGTATCCGCGCTGATCCAGCCTGCTTTGGAGAGTTCGATAGCGGTATCGACTGCCCGCACACCGGCCAAACGTTCTAGTGTTGCTTCGCCAGGAATCGGCATTGGTTCCGAAGGAATTGGCTCTGGCAGCATCGCTTGGGCCTTGGTCAAACCCGCTTGTGCACGGGAGATCACGGCAGCATTGAGATTTGGGCTCTCGAGAATTGTCCAGTAATATTTAGCTGCTGTTGCCAAATCATAAGCGGAAGGATTCGTTTTTGCGGTAAGGTTATCTGCTTCTGCAAGGAGATTCTGCTGCGCCTTAAGGATTTTATCCTCTAACATCGTCTGGTCATCACTAGTGAGCGCTGGGTTATTATAGGCTGTTATATAAAAGCCGAGTGCGTAATAGGAGGCCCAACGACTATATGAAAACCAGTAATCACCGGAGGCATCAGAAAACTGTCCGCCATAATTTTTCCCGCCGTCGGAAACAAGGTTTTCCGTATCATAGCGGAGATCACCGCGATGGGTGGGACTGGGTGTGCTCCAAAGACTGGTGAGCTCCGGCACCCCGCTTGCCGGCAGGCTATTTTTAGGCAAAGGCGTGGCGCCGGGTGTAAAGGTAACCGCACTATTGTATTTTAGCCCCAGCAAAGCAAATACCGTGTCTTGATAGGCTTTTCCCTGACAGAGCGGATCATTGGGATTATTTCTCCCTTGCCAGGAGTTATATCCCCATACCGCGAAATACCAATTTTCCAGGATATTGCGGTCTCCGTTGCCGATTTTTGGGTATGCCCGCCACTTTTGATTAAGCAGCTGACAACCCACTTCGATATTATAGTCGATGTCATTTTTGAGCTTATCCACTTCCACTGTATCTTCCGGATCATAACTGGAAATTTGCATAATTCCGATCCCAATCCCATCGTAGCCCATAAGCGGTTGATCCGGTAGCGGGCTTTTGTCAAGGGGATTTTTGGCGTTTTGGTACCATCCGCTCTCCATCCAGGCAATTGCCTTTAAGAGCACGGGAGGGATATTATACTTATTTGCCCAATAATCCAGTTTTTTTCCGATTTCCAAATAATATGCAGCTTGGTCAAACTCCACGGCCAGAACCTGTTTTACAGGCAGCATACCCATTAACATAAAAGTAATTATTATAATTGCCATCATTTTCACAAAGTTATTCGGTCTTCTAAATAGCGGGTAACCCAATTTCCTGCCCCCTTTTTTGACTAATAGTACGTCAACTGGACGTTATTTAAGCGTAATTCGATAATTCGACAGCAAAATCCGGATTTCCTTCTTTAATTGGGAAAAGAAAGAAGAAGGATTTAACCCCTTAAGATTTCAGTACCTTAGCTTTCAGCCAGGTTAAGATACTCATGATACTGCCCAGCCCATAAGAAGAATGCAAGGTCGGGAAAACAGGTATTAAGCAGAGGGCCAAGGGAAAACTCTTGCGCTTGACAAGGCCCTCATACCCGCTGAGCACAATAATTGTCCCAAAATAAACGGTCAGCAAGGCCGCCAAAGCCTTTAGGCTGCTTATCGCAAACAGGATGACCGTCAGGACAAAAGCTGCCGGGATAAACCGCCGCAAGCTGGGAATGTTCTTATGCTTCAGGCAAAACTTATTGGCCCAGTAACCATAGCGATAGTATTGGGTCCAAAGGGCCGTTAAATCTTTGCGGGCAAAATACTTCAGCACAATTTTGGAGTTCATGACTATGCGATATCCTTTGGCCCTGACCCGATAATTGAAATCATAATCTTCATCGAAAATTAACTCTTCGTCATAGCCGCCCAGGCTTTGCCACAGTTTTTTGGTAAAGGCGCCAAAGGGCACGGTATCAACATCCAGCAGCGTATCCAGTTCTTTTTTCATAGTTCGGTAAGCAGCATTACCCACGCCCAGCGGGTGACTGACGGCGATGGCAATAGCCTCGGACATTCCGGTACTGTCTGAGGCATGAATAGCACAGCGTCCGCCGCTAACCCCTTGGTAATTAATCTCTTTTAAGGCTTTAAGCGATTCTGAGACGTAATTAGAGGGTGCCTGAGTATGTCCGTCTAACCGGACAATAATATCGTGGGAAGCATTTTGGCACGCAATATTAAGGCCTATGGGAATAAAACGCCGCGGGTTGGTCAGAAGTTTAATCGAGCGATTGGCCGGCATTTTACGGCTTAACTCTTTGATTAAGGCAACCGTATGATCCGTGGAATTGCCATCGACGATAACCATTTCGATGGCACCGGTAAAGTCCTGGTTGACAATACTGTGAACGGCGGCGGCAATATTTTGCTCTTCATTGAAAACAGGCATAATAACAGTTACCTCATTTTGCTTTAACATGCTGCACTCCTAACCCCTCGTAGATTGTAATCAAGGTCTTCCCTTCCGCATCCCAATTATAGTTCTCCCTCACAGCCTTGCGGCCGTTTTCGCCCATAGACATTGCTTCGGCCGGGTGATCTGCCAGCCACGTAATCGCTTTGGCTATTGCCGCCGGATCGAGCGGATCAACACAAAGCCCGCAATTATTTCCCTCAATAATCTCCTGCCACAACGGGAAATGCGAACCAATCACGGGAATTCCCGCGGACATATACTCAAATAATTTATTGGGCTGCGCATCGGTATGATTAGGCCCGGGATGCAATAATACCAAGCCTGCCCGGGATATGGAAAAGATCCGGGCTACCTCTGTTCTGTCAATTTGCCCTAACTCTTCTACCTTCTCCCAGCCCGGCAGGGTTCTAATTTCTTCACGCAGCTGCAGGGGGGAGAATTTCCCGCCCAGGAAAAGCTTGACATCTGTTTTTCCGATGGCCTGAACCATTTCTGCGATCCCCCGCACAGCCGTGATACTACCAACGTAAGTTACTGCTCGTTTCTTTTTGTCCCAGTCCGGGTTGCCATATTCCAATTCGTCCAGGATGGGATAATTATTGACTGCCTTGCAGTGCGGCGTTATTTTGGCAAACCGCTTTTGGATAAACGGGGTGGCCGCAATGACATAACTCATCCGTTTGGCGGCAAAATTTTCAAACACTTCATAAGCTCCGGAAATCAAAGCTCTCAGATAAGCCGGAATCCAGTTCTTCATTAAAATATCCCGCGGTACATCTTCGTGGGAATCATAAATTACTTTTTTTCCCTTCCGTTTTAAAAGTAAGCCAACTAGAAGCAGCTCCGGATCATGAAAGTGGTAAATATCGGCATCAAGAGCCCGTACTTTTTGGTACACTGCCCACACTGTTTTAGTCATGCGGGAAAAGCGCCCCCCCGCCGGCGTCGCTGCACTATGTAAATGAATGCCCTTAAGCACTTGCTCCGGTGCATCGGGAGCTACCAAGTGGACCTCATACCCTGCGGCGGCCAGCGTTGCACACTCTTTCAGAAAAATGCGGGTATCTTTATAGGGATGAACCGATGTAAAATGACAAATTTTCATTAGTTTCTCCTAACTTTTAATAAGTTAATCAACCAACCCACTTGTCCCTGCTTGACAACCGCCAGACTCAAGCCCCAAAAAGCCCATAATAAAGGATCTTCGAAGAATCTGCCTTCTCCCTGCGAACTTAGCCAGATTACGATCACGCCTGCATTAGCCGCCAGCAGATAGTTTCTGATATTACCGGCTGCATTGAGATTTTGCCATAATAAGGTCGTGAGAAAAATAAACATGGCAAGTATTCCTAAAATCCCCATCTCGGCAGCAACGGTAACCAGACTGGTATGCGACCGACTGACCACTCCGATGTAGGGCAGTACGTAATTATAGGTATGTTCAATTGCCCATTGGAAGTTCCCTAAGCCAACCCCGGTCAAGGGATGCTCAACAAACATCGCCCAACCCCCTTCGATCAGGTAGAACCTTGTCCCGAGCGAAGGGTCCTGTCCGGTGAGCAGGGGAATAATGCGCGACTGGACAGCGGGGATAAACCCTAAGGCCATGCTTCCGGCGCCAAAGCCTGCCAAATATCGCCAGCGGTTTCGCGAAGCGGAAACTATGATTAAAACAAGGATGCCGCCGCAAAGGATGAGCCAGGCCATCCGGGAATATGTGAAAATCAAGGCTGCCCCTTGACAAATAAGCCCCAGTAAAATGCCCGGGCTCATCTTCCACTGTTTCTTAATTAAAAGCAGGCATGTGCCCAGAATTGAGATATCCAGAAAACGCGCAAAAATATTGGCATCCATAAACACAGCATTTACTCGCCGCGGTCCGGGAGCAATCGCTCCTCCCCAAATTCCCCAACCGGTAAGATATTGTACTATCCCAAAGATCGCCAGCAGCGTTGCCATCACAAAGATTGTCTGCCAAACCCGCTTCATAATTAGTTCCAGTTCCAGATTTGAACTGACTATACCGCCGAATGCTATACTCATACCAAGGGCAATAAAAACGATTAAACGAACCCCTTCCACGAGCGTAACGTGCATCTGCTGGCTTGCGGTTAAGGAAACCACCGCTGCAATAAGCAAAATAAGCACGCCCCAGTTCAACTTGGAGCGGAAAAGTGTATAAATAATACCCAGACTGCGCCTTTGAATAATCAGTCCTGTTCCCCAAGCAATTAAGAGGATAGCAGCAATCCTGACGAAGGTTAAAGTTGTCGGAGACTCAGGAGTACTTAAATAGGGAGGAAATAATACTTTACTGATATCCCAGGGAACCATCGCAAAAAAGAATGGTATCAGCCATTTACCCCATTTTTCCAATCATCATTCCTGGTTTCTCAACCTGCAAAAAACCATGCACGGGCTTTTCATCCGTCCGAAACGGGTAGCAGTGTCACCGGAAAACTGCCCTGAAACCAGGCTTTCACCTTCCTTTCCGTGATTTCTTTTCGCTTGCCACTGCTTTTTTGATCACCGGTCATTGTTTCGAAAACTTCGTCTCAACACTGTTTACACTATCGAAAATAATGGACCAGTTCTTTAACAATTAATTCACCTGCTTGACCCGTCCCATAGAGCTCTTTGGAAAAATTCGAGGAATCCCTCTGCAGGGCTTGTTCGGCAAAGAGGATTTTGTCAGGCTGGGCACCGACTAGGGTATTAAAGCCATTTTCCACAAGTTCTACCCATTCGGTTTCGTCGCGCAAAGTGACACAAGGTTTCCGAAAGAAATACGCCTCTTTCTGAACGCCGCCGCTGTCTGTAAAGACCCCCTTACAGATAGCAAGCAGGGTGAGCATATCAAAATACCCGACAGGGTTAATCAGCTTAATCTTACTGAGGGTGATCCCTTGTTTGACCAACAACTTACGCGTTCGGGGATGCAGCGGTAAAACAACGGGGGTGCGGCTGGAGATATCATCTAAGGCTTGCATGATATTGGCAAGCCGGGTCGAGTCATCCGTATTTTCCGCCCGGTGAACGGTGGCCAGATAAAAACCGCCGGATAACCGTTTCAACAAATCTGCGGTTTTTAAAGAAGGCTTGGCAATCTTTTGATAGAAGAGGGCCGCATCATACATCACATCGCCGACGTTTAAGACCACCGGGACGGATTTCTCTGTCTCCGCTGCAACATTTCTGCCTGCCGCATTGGCTGCCAAGGCTTCTCCTTGCGCCGCCTTTGCATTGGCAAGCGGCGCATTCGTTGCCCCATTCAAGGCATTCAGCGTGGCATTTGCCACATTTGTCGGCGCAATGCGAATCCCTTCCCGCTCGAGATTGCGCATAGCCGTCTCCGTGGGACAGAACAAAACTTGAGAAATACGGTCGGTAAGGATGCGATTAACTTCTTCCGGCATCCGCATATTGAACGAACGGAGCCCCGCCTCGACGTGGGCAACAGGAATATGCAGTTTAACCGCGGCCAAGGCACCGGCTAAGGTCGAGTTTGTGTCCCCGTAGACCAAAACCACATCCGGTTTCTCATGCAGCATGACCGTTTCGAGCTTTTCCAGCATTTTACCGGTCATCGCGCCGTGCGTGCCGCCGCCAATGCCCAAATGATAATCGGGCAGCGGGATTTTCATTTCTACAAAAAAGACGTCCGACATATTCGCATCATAATGCTGACCGGTATGGACCAGCACTTCCCGGATCTGTGATTCGCCGCAGTTTTTATTGTACCCATCAATTGCGCGGGATACCACTGCTGCTTTGACAAATTGCGGCCGGGCACCAATAATCGTTAATACTTTCACTCAGTCGTCCTCCAGTTATCTCCTGCGATCAGGCCAGTCTCCCATCGCAGTCTTAAATGTCTGGTTTTACCAGCGTTAGCTGCACATGACTAAATCTATGGGAACGCCATTGTAACCACCATCTCCATTTTGCCGCTTGCTTACGCTATTTGTTCGACTCAGTAAGCTCTAGATAAATTTTCCGAAAAACAGCGCGGTTGGCTTTGACTGTACCCCAGCGCTCGATTAATTTCCGGTTATACTCTTGCGCTGAAAAAGCATCCAAGTCCAAAGCGGCTTGAAAAAAAGGGCTTGTCACGTCATCGACGATCACCCCATTCATTCCATTTTTCACCCATTCTCTGTTGGCCGGAAGATTGGAAACAATGGGAATACACCGGCAAGCCATGCTCTCCAATAAACTAATGGATGTGGCATCACTTTCCGGAATGGAAACGTATAGTTTAGCGCGATTGTAATAAGCCTCATTTTCCGCGGCAGAGAGCCAGCCTACAAAGCGAACACGGCCTTTTATTTTTAATTCCTGGACAAGCTTTTTTAAGTACGGTGTCTGACTGCCGGTTCCGGCAATAACCAGCGTCCAAGTTTCCGGGGCATTTTCAGTAAACTGTTTAAAAGCCCGAAGGATAGCGTCGATCCGGTAGAGAGATTCATGCAGCCGGTTGGAGTAAATCAGGTTTTCCTTGGCTACAGAAGGGTCCGGCCGGACACCAATACCAAAGTTGGCAATCCGAAGATCCAGGCGTTTCTCCGGAACCAGCTCCTGCATCCTATCTGCCATATAGCGGGAATCTGAGGTAAGAATCTTGGCCTGCTTAAGATTATAGCGAACCAGCTTGCGCAGCGCTAAGTTTTGAAATGGGGCAATTAAAATGTCACTGCCCCAAGCGGTTAACACTGTGGGGATCTGCAAGCCGCGCTTGGCAAGGTTGACGGCCAAGGCAGCGGTATTGGCCATGTGACAATGGATAATATCCGGTTGATAGGTATCAATAAGCTTACGGATAATGCGAATACTGCGGGCAAAGGCAAAAGGATGACGCAGAGAAAGCGGCAAGACGGTAATCTTGCACCCTTCCGGCAAGGCAGTCCCCGGATCAGCATCGGTGATGACCGCAATATCATCCAATTCCGCTTTGACCATCTGATAATAGCGCCATAAATGGATGGAAGCAGGCCCGGCTAATAACAGCTTACTCATAAGGCCGCTCTCTTCTTTATTGAAGGTTCAAGCGCAGAGCGAGCACCCGGCATAGCTACGGACTGAAGCTTGGACTCAGGCGCAAGTTCCTGCTCTGCCTCACTATTTGCATACATCAGGCCGCATAACATGGCATAGAGAACCAGGATGCGCGGTTCCGACAGTGGGTTATTGGTAATGGCGCTGACTAAGAGCATGGTCGAAAACAAGATCACACATTGGGCATAACGTTTCCCGTTCTGTCTGAAGGCAGAGACAAAGGGGAGCAAAATCCAGAGCAAGTAAAAGAGCAGTCCCACTAGGCCATAGCGCCAGGCCATCAGGACGTACTCGTTCTCGGAATAAATGGCATGAATGTAGAAATATTCCTTGTTCGGTCCATAACCGATCCAGGGAGATTTTTGAATCATCGCTACCAGGTCTTGCCAGACCATAATCCGACCGGTCCACGATTCATTAGCCGACCAGTCTACTGTCCAAAGGGAAGAAATATATGTAAATTGAAAGACATTGATCAAGACGACGGACAGTGCCCCAATCCCCAGCACAGCCAACAGTTGTTTGAGGCTCATCCTGGACAAGAGCCAATAGACCGCAAATACGGCCACTAACGATAGTACCCCTGTTTTTGAGCCGCTCATAAGGAGCATAAGAATTGCCAAGCCGGCCAGGATGTAATTTTGCTTATATTCCGGCGACTGCTTGGTGGAATGAACAATAAAATAAATGCTAAAAAAGCCCATCATGATCGCATTATTGTTTGGGTTACCCAGCACCCCCAGCATCCGTTTGACATCTGCTTCTCCCAGACTGTTCACCCCAAAATGAGATAGTTGCAGTTCGTTGGCATAAAAAGGCATGACGATGGGGTTGTAGTTGAGAATGTTAAAATAATGCAGCATGTTCAAAGCAAAAACCAGACAGAAAATAACGCGCATCGTCCGGAGAATAGCCGCTTGATCTAAAATCTTATACCTATAGATTAAATAAAAGGTTAAGGCCACGATCCCGAATTTGACCATTTTATAATATTCGAAGTAGTCGCTCAGATGGTATAAGCGACTGTTTCCCAGTTGGGTGATCAGCATCCAAATCATGAACACCAGGAGAAAGAGCATATACTTTTGAATACCGGAATTCCAGGCAACTGTTTTGCACGGGATCAAGAGAAGAGTTAAGAGCATACCGTAGACCACGAGGTCTTCCGGACGAACTTCCGGTAAGCTCCCGGAAAAAGTTATCCCTGGTAATAAAAAAATGCTCACGAAAAAACTGTATACCAGAAATTTCAAAACATTTAAGTACTTGACTTGTGCGAGGCGTGCTGCAAAATCAATCATACAGTCTCTCCTTTTGCCCAAGCAGTATAGTACTCCTTTAATTCCGGATGCTTCTCAAGCATTACTGCATCCGAAACACGGGTGTCGCCGACAACCCGGGCCGGGTTTCCGGCTAGCACAGAAAAGTCTGCAAACTCTCCGGAGACATAACTATACGCAGCGACAAGACTCCCTTTGCCGATCTTTGTCCCCGGCATAATAGTACAATGGGGTCCGATAAAGGAATAGGCTCCAATCTCCACGGAGCCTGTAACATAGCCTATTAAATCCGAGAAGTTTCGATACTCCCTTCCGTATAGTCGTATAGACTGGTGACTGGAATGGGTGAGGATGCTGATATAATTGGTAATCTGACAGCCTTCCCGAATCCGGACATGATGGCTGGCTTCAATAAAATTATAATGTCCGATGAACACATTATCTTCCAGTTCTAAATATTGGGCATTTTCCAATACGGTAGTATTACTAATCCGGGTATTTGGCAGCTTTACCCCATTTGGTAAGGTATAGCCGTAGATCATCTGCGGTTGAAAGATGGTATTCAGTGTATAGCGTATTCTGTTGCTAATTTTCGTCCATAACCGATGCACTATATTCCCACTTTCTTCTTCGAGATCCTAAATATCCACAGGATGACAACTATGTAATAAACAGAAATCGCGCCTGACAAAACATAAAAACCCATTTTTATATTATGCGCAATAATTCCTCCGTAAATAACTGCAAGTAAAATCAGGGAATTCCCCAGCACAGCAAACATAAAATTTTTCTTCTGTTCACCAACAATAATCGGAACTTGGGAAATGGGCGATACAATAAAGTTCAGAAAAAACCAGGGCACCAGGATTTGGGCGTAGGTCCCTGCTTCCCGCCACTCCTCACCAAAGATAAACCCAAAAATGGACGGCGCAAAAAGGGCCAGGATTAAAAAAATAGGCAAAGCCATCGTCCCGAGGCTAAGGATTGTCTTTTTGACCAAAGCTTGCAGATCCCCATTGTTTTTGTAGACTTCCGATGCTTTCTGGTAAAAGACCTGGGAAACGGAAGCCCCCAAAAGCCCCAGCGGGGCCTGAAGGATACGCAGTGTAAAAGAATAAAAACCCAAAATTACGCTTCCGAAAAATGAGGAAATAAGAAATACCACACCGCTCGACTGTAAAATGTCCACAAAAGCCTGCAGGGAATTAACTTTTGGGAAATCCTGATACACTTTAGCATTGTGGCGCATCCGATCCCGGCGCAACGCGGCGCGGTATTTTTGCAAATCCGGCCAAACCTGCCGAATAAGCACTCCCGCAGAGAGGACTTGCCCAGCTAAGTGTCCGAGAATAAGACCACTGACCCCCATGTGGGCAAACCCCAGTCCCAGATTTACACTGCCATTGGCAACAGACTGGGTAACCCGGGCTGCCGCGAGACGCCGATAAAGATTGTGGCGCGTTGACCAATAGTTAATAATTTGATAGATCCCGGCCGCCAAAATAGCAAGCGGAACGAGGTAGAGCCATTGGGCAATTTCCGGCTTACGCAATAAACCGGCGAGCGGAGCATTGAAGAATATGACAATGAGCAAGGTCAGTGCACTCATGATCACGGCAATGCCTAATGACAAGGCTCCGAGATTAGCGGCATCTTCATCTTGCCGGGGCAACATAATGGCCATTTCATAGCGTGCGGTAACAATCACTGAGAGTAAAGATACGACCGCGGTGTATAAGGCTAGCAAGCCGAAATCGCCGGGCGAGTACAGCCGGGTCAAAATCGGGGAAATGAGAATCGGGATAGCCTGCGCGATCGCCGTACCGGTCATCAGGGTCAAAACATTATGGAGAAAACCGCCTTGGGGTAATTTGTTTTTCAGAGCCATTACAAATGACATTATACAACACCTAATTTCCCTCATGCGTGAGTTATTTGTTCGCCTTGGTCTTTCCGGCAAACTCAAGCAAGAAGGCCAACAGAGTCGATGCCAAGAGGCTGAGTAATCCTACAAGGACAATATTATTAATTTTATTGACATAAACACGCGTTTTCGGCTCTACAGCATAATCCACAACCTGCAGTACCTCTGCATTTTCTATTTCCGTTAAACGCTGCGCAAAGGCAGTTACCGTCAGATTGGCAAGCTCGGCCGCCCGTTTCGGGTCTTGATCCCGCATCGAAATCTGGAGTAATTCTGTTCCTTTAATGGTGCTTACCGTTACTTTCTGCAAAAGTTCATCGGGATTTGGCTGATCGGGCAGTGCTGCCGCAACCTTTTCTATCACGGAACGGCTTTTTGCAATATTCTGGTAAGTGAGCAAGAGCTGCTGATTGGCTTGTCCCAAATAATAGAGACCTTGTCCGTTTTGATCGCCAATCTTTTTTCCGACTTGAACAATTGCTTTTGCCTCGTAAGGCATCGGAGGAAAAAGAAAGGCGTAATACACGGCACTAAATATTATGGCCAATACCGGCAACGCGATTACTAAAGGCCAACGGCGGCGAATCACGCGCCAATACCCGGACAGTGAAAATTCCTGTTTCATTACTTTTCTCCTTATTCTAAAAATACACCAATTTCATTTTTGATTTTGCACTTGCATTTATTCGCATATATTTTTTTTAATTATTCGACAAACCCTTACGATTTCCTGCACTGATTGAAAAGAGCTCTGTTTCAATTAAAAAGGAGCAAAGCCAATCGGTTTGCCCGCAAAAGAAAGAGACACGTCAAGAGCCAAGCGTTTGCTCTCTAGTAAGCTCCTTTTCCCGTAAACACGACAACCACAGTTTTCCACAGGATCTCAATATCCCGCCAGATACTCCAATCACGCACATACTGCAAGTCGTAATCCATGGTTTCTCCAAGTGTCAGGTCACCCCGTCCGTTAACCTGCGCCAGTCCGGTAATACCGGGCGGCATGTTTAACCTCTTATACTGTTCCGGAGTATAATGTTTGACGATTTCCGGAATCTCCGGCCGCGGACCCACCAGGCTCATGTTCCCGATTAACACATTGATTAATTGCGGCAGTTCATCAAGACTCGTCTTACGCAGAAAGTGCCCGCTGCGCGTAATCCGGGGGTCATCTTTTTCCTGAAAGACAAAGTTATCCAGCTCCTTGACCTTCGCCAGCTTCGTTTTCGTAATTTGTTCGGCATTTTGCACCATCGTGCGAAACTTATATATCGTATACGGCTGCCCCCCCAAACCCACTCGTTTCTGTTTAAAAATAGCCGGGCCGGGTGAATCTACCCTAATCCAAAGCATAATCAAAAGCCAAACCGGCGATAAAATAATTATTAATATACCGGCAGCTAAAATATCCAACAAGCGTTTTACTCCAAGCTGCCACCTGGAATAATTTAAGCGATAATTATCCACCGGAGACAAATCCTCCTATTTTCGCGTCCTCTCAACAACACGTTTCACAGCACTAATGACGTCTTCCGTATCCTGGGCACTCATTTTAGGATAAAGCGGCAAGGAAATAATCCGTTGATAAATTGCTTCCGCCGTCGGAAAGTCGCCCTGTTTATACCCAAAGGTCTCCTTGTAATAAGGATGCATCGGGACAGGTATAAAGTGCACACTTGTACCGATGTTTTCCTCTTTGAGTTCTTCAATAAATTGCGCGCGATCTATAGTTAATTTATCCAAATTCAACTTAATAATATACAAATGCCAAGCATGACGCGCATATTCAAGCTCCACCGGAATTTCAATTTCCGGCATTTTCCCGAATTCCTCGTTATAGCGCGCGGCAATCTTCTGCCGAATGCCCTGCATTCGTTCCAGTTTGGCAAGCTGTGTCAAGCCGAGTGCCGCTTGGATATCGGTCATATTGTATTTAAAGCCCGGGTAAAGAACTTCGTAATACCAGGAACCTGCTGCGGTATAACGATTCCAGGCATTTTTGCTCATCCCATGAACACTCATGATCCGCACTTTGTCTGCCAATGCTTGGTCATTTGTGGTGACCATGCCCCCTTCGCCGGTGGCCAGGTTCTTGGTCGCATAGAAGGAAAATGCCGTCGCATCGCCAATAGAGCCAATCATTTTACCTTTATATTGCGTGTAAACCGCATGGGCTGCATCCTCAAGAACAAAGAGCTTATATTCGTCGGCAAGGGACATGATTTCATCCATTTGTACCGGATGACCGGCCATGTGCACAGGGATAATCCCCTTCGTGCGCGGCGTAATCTTCTCCCGGATTTTGTCTACATCGATATTCATCGCCACTGGGTCGATGTCGATAAAAACCGGTTTAGCGCCCACGTGAATAATTACGTTGGCGGAGGAGGCAAAGGTCATGGTAGAGGTGATCACCTCATCCCCCTTTCCAATCCCAGCAGCCACTAACGCCAAATGCAGCCCTGCGGTACAGGAATTTACTGCCACAGCGTACTTGGCACCCACATATTCAGCAAAACGTTTTTCAAACTCCATTGTTTTTGGGCCCTTCGTGATCCAGTTTGATTTTAAACTGTCCACTACTGCTGAAATATCATCCTCTTCAATCAAAGGGACTCCATAGGCTAAAAATTCTGACCTGCGTTTTGTGCTGCTCATCGTAATCATTCCCCTTTATTAACCAACTTTACGATCCACTCTTGCTGTTCAATTGTTAATTCAGGATAACAGGGTATTGCTAAAGCCTGTTCACAGGCCTTTTCCGCTGCCGGGAAATCGCCCGCTTGATAACCTAAGTCTTTAAAAGCGCGCTGTAAGTGTAAGGGAACCGGATAATAAATCGCGCTGGCCACCCCGCCATTTGCTAAACGGTCCATCAGTGCCTTTCTTTCGTCCGTACGAATGACATAAAGATGATAAATGGGCTCGGCGTGCGGGTCGCGGCCCGGTAAAGTTACAGCTTTGGTCAAATGTTGATCATAATAGGCTGCTTTTTCGCGGCGTCCTTGATTCCAACGTGCCAGGTGTTGTAATTTTACCCTCAGGATAGCTGCCTGTATTTCATCCATACGACTATTATAACCGATTTCTTCGTGATAGTATTTGATGCAGCAACCGTGGAAACGCAGCATGCGCAGTTGCCTTGCAAGGTGTTTGTCATTAGTGACAATCATCCCGGCATCACCATATGAGCCCAGGTTCTTTGTCGGAAAAAAACTAAATGTCCCGGCGTTCCCTATGGATCCGGCTTTACGCCCCCGGTATTCCGCCCCGATGGCTTGTGCCGCATCTTCAATCACTAGCAACGCATGGCGGGCAGCAATTTCCATGACGCGCTCCACATCCAGCATTTGACCAAAGATATGGACTGGAATGATCGCCTTTGTGCGGGCAGTCACTTTATCCTCCAATTGGTTCAGATCCATGTTCAAGGTGAGCGGATCAATATCCACAAACACCGGCCGCGCGCCAACCCGGGCGATCGCTTCCGCGGTGGCGAAAAAGGTAAAGGGGGTAGTGATCACTTCATCCCCGGGACCGATGCCATAAGCATTTAGTGTAAGTACTAAAGCATCAGTACCATTAGCTACAGCAACTGCTTCCTTCGTCCCGCAAAAAGCGGCAATCTCCTTCTCTAAAGTCTTCATTTCCGGGCCAAGAATAAATTGTGAAGAATCCAGCACGTTTTGGATCGCTTGATTGATCTCTTCTTTTATCGTTAAATACTGGGCTTTGAGGTCCAGTAGTGGGATAGGCATAACAAATCTTCCTTTCTGTCGTCAATTTCGGAGGAAGTTTCTCAGCTTAGGGAGTACTATCCTTCGCCGGTAAGGGCTCCTCTTGGGATCACGGCTTCGGCGATCTATTCGCTTGATAATGCAGCTAAAACGCAAACAGCTGGGCAAACTGCGTTATAACCAGCCATCGATGAAATGATATTGCCAAGTGAACATCCAATTCATTTCATTCTTCAGGGGGAAGAAGTTCTTCTTCCGGTACTTCCCGGATGTCTTTGGCTGGGAAACCTTTAAGGACACGTTTTTCGGCACTATCTTTGGTCACCAGGGCTCCCGCTGCCACAAAAGTCTCCGGAGCAACTTTTACCGCTGGTAAGAGGATCGCCCCGCCGCCAATACGCGCTCCACGTTGAATAGTCGGACCCTTAATTAATTTGAAACGTTTTTCGGTTCGTCCCATGAAATTGTCATTGGTCGTTGTCACCATGGGAGCGATAAACACCCGTTCGCCGATTTCCATATAGGCTGTAATATACGAACCGGTCTGGATTTTGGTGAACGAACCAATTTTGGTATCATTTTCTACTACTACTCCGCTGCCTATGACTACGTGCTGCCCAATTATACATCTCTCCCGTACGATAGCTCCATCACCGACAAAGGCCGCGCCGGCATAGCTCGTCCCGGCATAAAGGACAGCAGAACACCCGACTGTAAAACTGTTTCCCATCCGCAGCGGCGACAAATCGGCCTGTGCTTTCACCGTACTTGTAGCAGCCGCCTTAGGTAAACGCCCGATCGAAGAGTTGCTCCCGATGAAGCCGTCATCCCCGAGCTCAACTTGAGAGTAAACCGTGGTATGATCCCCTATCCGGGTCCGGGCACCTATGCGTCCCCCGGCCCCGATACTGACATAATTTCCCAGTACGCTGCCGTCACCCACCCTGGATCCATCGCCCAGGACACACCCCACTCCCAAGACTACATTTTCCCCGAGCACAACATTTTCTCCCAGCACGCAAAAAGGTGCGATGGTCACGCTGGCCGGAACAGTTGCAGTCTGGGCGACTTGATATAGAGTCATTGTATTTGCCCCTTCTTGATAATCATTCTATATTTGCTCCTTATTGGTAATCGTTCTTATGTACTCCTTACTCAATCATTGGCAATACAATAGGCGCCTTCGTCTCCTGACATTGATAAATTGCTAAGATTATCTCGAGGGCCTTACGCCCTTCTTCGCCTGAAATAGCCGGTTCCCTGTCTTCTCGAATCGCATGAATAAAATCCTTGATCAGTTCTCTATGTCCATAACCGTATACGGTCGGCGGATCCGCTGCCTGGTGAGCAAAGATCTCCTTTTTCTCTTCCTCACTGTCCGGAAATTCCCAGACTTCGATTTTGTTCACAGCTATTCCTCCGACGATGACTGATCCTGTTTCACCGAAAATATTAAGGGTCTCCTCAATGTTTGACGGATAGATAGTGGCAGCTGCCTCAATCAGTCCAATCGCCCCGCTTTTAAACTTGAGCACGGCAGCACCCATATCTTCCATTTCAATTTTGCGCATAAAGGTTGCAGTATATCCAAAAACTGACTCCACCGGTCCAAAAAACCATTGTAACAAGTCAATGTTATGGATGGATTGATTCATCAGTACCCCGCCATCTTGTAGCTTAGTGCCCCGCCAAGGCGCCTGAGCATAATAATGATCATCTCTATTCCAACGCACTGTTGCCTGACCATGGGTTAATTTGCCAAACCGTCCGGCTTCAAAGGCCGCGCGCAGTTGTTTTATGGAGTCGTTAAAACGATTCTGGTGGATGACGCCTAATTTGACACCTGCTTGGCGGCAAGCCATGATCAACTGATCAGCAGTTTTTAAGGTCATGGCCATCGGCTTTTCTACTAATACATGCTTGCCTGCTTTGGCCGCTGCAATCCCAATTTCTGCATGTAATCCACTGGGAGTGGCAATAGTGACGGCATCGATATCGTCTCTCTTGAGCATTACTGAATAATCAGTATAAGGTTTAACACCATATTTAGCGGCAAAAGCTTGCGCCAACTCTAATACAATATCGCATACTGCAACCAGTTCTGCCCCAGGAAGTGCCATAATCGACTCTGCGTGTTTGGGGGCAATTCTCCCGCACCCAATAATCGCAAACCTAATCTTTTTTTCTTCCGGCATATTCATTAACCTAACAACTCTCTTCTTTTTTATCTTAAGTTTAATACTTTTATGTTTATTCACTTAAGTTTAATATTTTTATGTTTAATTATTTTTTGATTCCACTGCAAAAACCCCAAAAATATTGTAAAACAGCAGGATAAACCACTGTGAATATCGAAGTAATAGTTAGATATTTAAAGCAAATAAAAGATAAACTAACTTTAGGGTGGTTTTGCAG
>JBMNTM010000013.1:0-19157 GCA_050945735.1 Desulfosporosinus sp. | reverse complement strand
GGTCATCCTCCTAAAGTGCAAGGTTTTTAGCCAATTTTTCAATATTTCCTTGCATTAGAATTCGACATATAGACCCTATAACCCTTGTAATTTCGCGATTTTTAGCTATTCAGCAAGCCCTATATTAAACCGGAAGTCATCCAACTCACAAAAGAGGACCGGCAGCAGGCCGCCTAGGTTGGGGTTCTGCCGGGCTCTGCCCCAAACCTCGTCCTCGCCGGAGGGCAGGTGGTTTAGTCAAACCACCATGGATAAGGATATTGGGCTAGTGGGGGAATCAAGGGTCTTCGGCTTCGCCTGCGATGAACGTGCTGCACACGCCCTTGATTCCCGCCAAAAGCCATTCATAGATCAAGCAGGCACTTACCATTCAGAGTTTTTGTATGGTTTTTGCGAACAATAATTGACACTAACAATAAAAAATATAAAATCAATAATTTAACGCCGCATTATGAAGTTTTCGCTCGATTAAGCGGGTATACCTTAGCGGAGGCGACGGGAGTTTGCGGAAATCTATCGGGTTAATGAAGAAATAATACCGGTCGCACCGCTTCAGGCTCGATTCTAAAACGCAAAACCTTAATTGCCCACGATCCACTCCAAGACCGGATCAGTCCCTGCCCGGTAAGCGGCGAAAGATTCTTCAATTACTTTATCCGGCTCCAGCGTATTGACATCCTGATCTAACCAATGGAAATACTTTGTCGAATAGCGGATCGTTTTTTCACTGTTCGGCAGCTTGAATTGTTTTACCTCACCATAGTGGTTTGGTTCACCGCCGGTAGCTTCTCCTACAAAATAGGCTTTCGTTTCTTTCTTTAAGCTAATGGCATTCAAAACTGCGGAAGAAAAAGTATCCTTGCCAATGATTACATATAAATTACCTTGCCGGTTAAAGCTGCTGCTTTTTACTTTTTTGATCAAGGGGTCCAGAATGGTCGATTTTCCGCCGCGATTTTCCCTGATATCCAAAATAAGCTTGTTCACTTCATGGCTTTGGACAAAATTCCAGAATTCCTTGGCGAAAACTTCAAATGGCTGCTCTCTCATTTGACTGCACTTGCTATAATTTAAATAAATGATTTTTTCGTCCTTTAAATATTGGTACCAATAATTCTTATCCGGCTGGCTTCGGTAGAGCGGGAGTGGTCTGGTCAACTGTTCGGCCGAAACATAGTCCTTATAACTTACCGATTTTAATTTTACCGTCTGTCTTTGACCATTGTCCAGTTCCACGCCTAGTTCGATTTCCTCCGCTTTGCTTAAGCCAAAGTATTTCAGAACGCCCGGTATAGGCAGATAATAGACGATTTGGGTCTTAAACCAGCTTTCATTAGCTCCCGCTAGTATGGGCCTGAGTGCAGCGGCCGCTTCTTCAATTTTCCTGCCGTTCAGGGTGATGATTCTGGCATCCAGCAATTGCGGATATTCTTTGCTTGTCCCCGTAATATAGATGCCCTCGCTAAACCAATGAAGCTCCAGCGGGTAGCGGTATTCTGAACCGATACTCGATCCGGTATGGGTATCACCGATGCCGGCCAGAATGACACTTAAAGCAATCTCGATCTGTTCGTCCGAATAAGCGGGAACCTTTTGCTTTAGTTCTTCCAACTGCTGATGGAACTCTTGCTCGGAAAGATGAAAATACAAATTTTTATGGACTTTCGGCAGGGTTTTTGCCAGATAGCTAATGTCGTTTACCCAACGGGTGTCCCTGTCTTCCGTCAGGTAAGGCTTGGTTGAAGGGACACCGCAGCCTGTCAGTGAAATCACGAACGTCAATAATAACAAAAGGACAAAGATAAAACGGCAGCTTACCAATCGGCAGCTGGTTCGAAGCCTTGTTTTTAAACCTAATTTGTTATTCAAATTATATTCCATATTCTAATCAGGCTGTTTCATGATTTTCCCATCCTTTTACTACCATATTGTAGTATTTCTTGCTCATAAAAAAATAGAAACCAGTCATAACCAGGATTAATACGCTGACTCCCGTCAGGATACTGGCGGTGAAGTGATAATGCATAAACGCTTCTAAGGCTTTAATCGCCATAACCCCATGCATGATTCCCAATAGGACCGGCAGAATAAAGGCAATAGCGACTTGGGTGAAAATACTCTGGGCGATTTCCTGTTCCGTCATCCCAATTTTCATTAGAATCTTATACTGTTCCCGGTCCAGGATGGCGTCGCTTAAAATCTTAAAATACATCGTACTAAAGGTAGAGACGACAAAAACAACAGTCATCACCAAGCCCATGAAATAAAAGGCCCCGATCAGATAGTACTTATAGAGATATTGCCCGGCATAGCTGTTGAGATTATCTTTGGGGTTTTTCATCACCCCGGCGATGTTTTCCACTAAAGACATGCTGTCTTCCGGATCGGTGATATTGATCCCGTACAGGGTCATTTCTTTACCGTTTTCTTTTAATTCCTTATATTGCTTATCCGAGACGATATAGGTATCGTATTGGCCGATATTCCCCAGTTCACCAATAAACGGGATCTTTATTTCTTTTTTCAAGTTATATTGTCTACCCTGGATTACAAAATCCTGTCCGGCATAACTGCTGCCCGAAAAAACCAGATTGGAGTGTAAAATGCTTACCGTTTCATTATCGCCTGGTTCAATACCCTTTAAGATTTGCTGATAATTATTTGGCCGGGTGAGCATTAATGATTTTTTAACCTCGGAATAATTGGTAATTAAACACGTTTCGGTAAGCTCACCGTTGATATGATTATAGGATACTTTACCGATTAGAAAATGGGACTGATGTTCGGCCAGAATCTGATGCTGCGATGCTTGTATCAGTGTTTTAATCATTTGGTTAGTGCCCTCATCTTGAGCGAAATAAGTGATGCTGTAAGGTGCTTCAACAGTCGTATTCGTGTCGGCATAATATTTCAGGGCCAAGCTTCCGCTAAAGGCAGCCAAAGTTGCGGTACATAAGATCGCTGTCATGGACAGACTCCGGTATTGTGTGCCCAACCGGAATAACGTATTGCTGCAGTTTACCAGCCTGGACCTTTTATAGATAACTTTTTTCTTCCGAATCAGCGCGTTAAGGACAAGCGCTAAAAAGCTGCCGAAGAAAAAATAGGTGCCGCTGCAGATCAAGAAGAGGATTAGAACAGAGGTGTGGAAATAATTCATAGACAAGTTAAAGGGTGAGTCAAGTATATTCAAGGCCAAATGATAAGCCACAGCAATGCAAACTACACCCAGGATGCCGCGCAGCCATCTGATTTTCGGCTGCTTTTGTTCTTTCTTCGCCGCATTGAGGATTTCAATAAGCTTGCTTCTACGGACTATTAAATAATTTTTTAAGCCCATCAAAAGAATAATTAAAACAAAGATGAAGAGCAGTGTGCCGATAGCCTTAGGGGGGATATAAAACGGGATTTGAGTATCCAGAATCATCGCTTTGCCTAGCAGCATAAAGAAAAGTTTGGAAAACAGCAGGCCGATGGGCAGGCCTATAATGACAGCCGTTCCTCCGAGCAGGATACTTTCCAGGGCAAAAACTGTGCCTATTTTACTGCCGGAGATGCCCATAAGCATATAGGTGGCAATTTCTTTGTAGCGCAGCTTGTAAAAAAAGTTATTTGCATGAAACATAAAAGACAACACTGTAAGCAAGAGAACGATACTGCACAAAGAACTCGCCGTTTGCGCAAAGACATACTGTTCATTGAGCACCTGCAAATAAGGGTTAAAGTTGACAGCCAGAAAATTATAATAAATTACTGTCGTCAGAACGAGCACCGTAAGATAAAAGCGGTACAGCTTCAGGTTGTTCCTAAAGAGCAGCCAGGAGATTTTAAAGGCGTTCATTCCTTTCACCCCCCAAAATGGCTACCATATTCAAAATCTTTTTGAAGAACTCTTCGGTGTTGCCATTTGTCTCCAGCTTCCCGCTCATCATCCCGTCTTTTAAAAACAATACCCGGTCACAGTAACTGGCAGCCGACGCATCATGCGTGACCATTACCACTGTTGTTCCGTATTGGTTTCTGACATTTTGAAAACAGGCTAAAAGTTCGGAAGCCGCTTTGGAGTCCAGCGCACCGGTAGGCTCGTCGGCAAAAAGTATTTTCGGTTCGTTGACCAGAGCCCGGCAGACCGCGGCTCTTTGTTTTTGTCCGCCGGAAAGCTGGTAGGGATATTTGTCCAACTGGTTGTCGATACCAAGCAGCGTGGTCAACTCCTGGACTTTACGCAAGATTTCTTCCGCTTTAATATTATTCAGTGTAAGTGGCAAAGCAATATTATCCTGAATTGTCATATTATCCAGTAAATTAAATTCTTGAAAGACAAACCCGATGTTATCCCTGCGAAATAGGGCCAGTTCCTTTTCCTTAAACGCTCCCGTGTCTTTGCCGTCAATGATTACCCGGCCTTCAGTCTGCCTCTCAATGGTAGAAATAATATTCAGCAAGGTCGTTTTACCGGAACCGGATGGGCCCATAACAGCGATAAAAGTGCCTGCCTGAATTTCAAAGCTGACCTCATGCAGTGCCCGGCAAACAGCGCCTTGTTGACCATAAAGCTTTGTCAGATTCTTTACCTCAATTATTGAAGCCATTATACTTCCTCCTTGTCTTCCGTGTTCTAAACGGATAACATATGCGGGTGTAACGCACTTTTATTGTAGGACTTCCTCCGTTTCGCTTCTATCGGTTTGGATGACATTTTGGAAGTCGAATGTGACTTTTTTGCCACTTTAGCTGCGCTGGCGCAGGCATATAATCCGTTAGTTTATAAAAAGATAAAATAAATTCGGTATAAACCCCTTGCTCACTTTGTACTTTCAGACCGATTCCCAGAGTGTCGGCCATTTTTTTAGCATAGTGCATACCCATTCCGGTAGACTTGGTACTGTTTCTGCCGTTACTGCCGGTAAATCCTTTATCAAAGACCCGGCTGAGCTCCTCCTGCGGGATACCGATGCCATTATCTTTCAGATGCAGATGGTATGCCCATGCATCTTCCTGACCGCTGATCACTATTTCACCGTTTTTTTCCGTATACTTACTACTATTATTTAGGATTTGCGAGACGATATAATGAATCCATTTTTTATCACTAATAAAATGATACGGGCGGACATTGCTTTGAATACTGATACTCTTTGCTATAAAAAATTCGGCGTTATCACGAATCGCCTCTTTAACGATTTGGTCCAGTTCCACTTTTTCCGAAACGATATTTTCACTGTAATGATTGGCTCTGGCTATCGATAAGGCTTGATTAATGCGGAATTTCATCTGTTCAACTTGAAATAACAATTTGTTGGCGATATCCCTTTCACTAGCCAAGCGGTTTATCACCATTTCGCAGACGGCAAGGTTCACTTTCAAGTCATGAACCGTCTGGGTCAGATAATCTTTTAAATCGTTCATCCGCTGCCGGTAGTCGTTTTCTTTATCGCTGAAGGCGTTATTTTTATATTCTAATAATTCTTTCATCAGATTGATTCCCGGGACACTTTTTTCTGCTAAGGCCGAAGGCTCACGGAAGAGCCAGTCGATGTCCCCGCCCTCAGCCATTTTTTGCCTAATAGTTTTATAGGCTTTATTCAAGCGCCGATAATGAAAGAAATAGCCCGCAGCGGCGATGAAAATAATCAGCAAATCCAGATAAAGAATCTCCCCCAGAGTTTTCGCCAGGGGAGTGCTTGTCCATAATATTACATTGACCAGGATAATAACGCCCGCCTGGCTGGCTATCCATTCCCATTCACCTTTGATATAGGCTGCCATCTTCATAGAATCACATACCCCATTCCTTTTTTGGTCGTGATAAATGATTTAAGTCCCAGTGCTGCCAACTTAAGCCTGACGCGATTGACATTAACCGTGAGCGTATTTTCATTGACATAGATTTCATCATCCCATAAACTTCTCATCAAGGCTTCGCGCGTGACTATTTTTTCTTGATTCTCCATGAGGAGTCTTAAAATTTTCAGTTCGTTTTTGGTCAACTCGCATTTTTTATTGTCATAGGCGGCCGTCGCGTCCTCCAGATGAACAGTAAATCCCCGGTAGCGAAGAACATGGGATTCCTGGTAACTATATTCATAGGCGCGGCGGATGACAGCCTGCAGTTTAGCTACTAAGACGGCATTGTCAAACGGCTTGGTCAGGTAGTCGTCACCGCCGTTATTCATCCCCATGATGACGTCCATACTGCTGTCCCTGGATGAGATAAAAATGATCGGGACAGGGGAAATGTCCCTGATTTTCTTGCACCAATAAAAGCCGTCAAAGCTGGGAATATTGACATCCATTAACACAACGTGCGGCTTGATGATTAGAAACTCATCCAAAATGTTGTCAAAAGTTTCCGCTAGCCGGACTTCGAACCCCCATTTCATCAGTAACTGACAGATCTCATCGGCCAACATCCTGTCATCTTCAACAACATATATCCGGTATTGTTCACTATTTATCATGTTACATACCTCTTACGTTTTATTTTTATCCTGTCCCATTTTCAAACTACATTTTTCCAGCAGTTCACGACGCGGTCATATTTCCTTAGGACGAAATGAGATTCCGAGTATTACTGCTCTATCTGCATTGAAATAAAATAAGCGTATCAATAGCATTTGATAATTATGATTATAGATACATTATAACATTGAGAGTATCAATAAAATGAGTAATTTTTTCGGAGGGAAACACATGAAATTCTCAACAAAAGGCAGATATGCACTGCGGGTTATGGTTGAGCTGGCAAAGCATGGTAATGATGAATTTATTCCACTCAAAGTAATTTCCGAGCGTCAGGAAATTTCGATGAAGTTATAAAATTCATTCTGCTCCTTTCAGTGCACAAGCGGCAAGCAGATTTGCTCAGTTTACTAATCCGGCAACAGGGACATCCGGCGCACATAAAATTCAAGGCATTGGAGCAGGTTTTGACGGACTGCCGCCGGTGAAACTTCACTGTTCTGTTTTGGCCGAAGAAGCGGTAACAGCGGCTGTGAAGGATTACTATGCTAGAAACGGCATTAAATTTGACAGCTGTGTGTCCGGATGCGGCAGCTGCTGTCACTGTCCGGGCGATTACGAGGAGGCAAAAAATGATACGAGACATTCAGGATAGAATAATTAAGTTAAAAGCAGAAAAGGATATTTGTATCTTAGCGCACAGCTATTAGGCGAGGGAAATTGTTGAAGTGGCAGATTTTATGGGCGACTCTTTTCAATTAAGTGAAATGGCCGCCAAAGCAGCACAGAAAACAATAATTATGTGCGGCGTTCGTTTTATGGCGGATGCCCTACCCATGCCGAAGTTACAGTGCGGGAAACGGAAAAGGCTAAGGCCTTACACCCAAAGGCAGTTCTGCTTGTTCACCCCGAATGTGTACCCGAAGTGGCAAAAATGGCCAACTTTGTCGGCAGTACCTCTGCTATTATGGACTTTGCAAAGCGCAGCGAGCTTAAAGAATTTATTATTGGCACGGAAAACAGTATTGTAGAACATTTACAGTACATGTGCAGAGACAAGAAGTTTTATCCTCTTTCAAAGGATTTAATCTGCCCAAATATGAAAGCTACAACTCTTATTGATGTGCTTGACTGTGTAAACGGCGAGGCGGGTGAAGAAATTTTACTTGACGCTGAGACAATTCGTAAAGCAAGAAAATGTATTGGTGAAATGCTTAGATTGGGGTGATTATGAATAAGAAAGCAATTATTGCAATGAGCGGCGGCGTGGCATTCAATCCAAAGAGACGGAAGAAGGAGTGAGAATGCGTTATTCGATTGTTGGACTCGATTGTCCAAACTGCGCGGCGAAAATTGAGCGGGAACTTCGAAAAGTGAAAGGTTTGGAGAATGTAGCTGTCAACTTTAATTCTTTAAGTATTGAACTGCCGGAAATGTTGGAAGATAAAGCCATTGAAGTAATCGCTCGGGTTGAACCGGGAATTAAGTTACGGGAAAATAAAGGGTCACAGGCTTCTCCGCCAACTGAGGAAACAGAAAAACAAACTGCGCTTTGGCGAATTATCGGAGCCGGCTTGTTATTTGTTATCGGACTTATATTTAATGAACCATTGCATGCGATGCCGTACTCGTGGGCTGAGTATGCAGTTTTACTCCCTGCCTATTTCCTGGTGGGCTGGCCGGTGGTTTTCCGTGCGTTCAAAAAAATAATCCGCGGTGAATTGTTTGATGAGAATTTCTTGATGACTATTGCAACCGGTGGGGCAATAGCAATCCACCAATTGCCGGAAGCAGTAGGGGTAATGCTTTTTTATGCGGTTGGAGAACACTTACAGGGCCGGGCTATCAAACAGTCACGGCAATCAATCACTGCTCTTTTAAATATCCAACCGGAGTATACCAATCTTAAAGAAAACGAGGGAATGCGTAAGGTTAGACCAGAAGAGGTTGAAGTCGGTCAAATTATTATCATTAAACCGGGTGAAAAAGTTCCATTGGATGGAGAAATTATTGAAGGAACCTCGTTTGTAGATACTTCTGCTTTAACCGGCGAATCAGTTCCGCGTAAAGTCGGGAATGGCGGGAAAATATTATCGGGAATGATTAATGGACAAGGGCTTCTTACTGTTAAGGTTACTAAACCATTTAAAGATTCCTCAGTAGCTCGGATTTTAAATCTGGTTGAGAAAGCCGGTGAACGAAAAGCACCCACCGAACAATTCATTACCAAATTCGCAAATTACTATACTCCAATTGTAGTGGGAGCTGCCATGCTAATTGCGATTGTGCCACCTCTATTACTGCCGGCTGCTACGTTTGGTCAATGGATCTACCGGTCTTTGGTATTATTAGTCATTTCCTGTCCCTGTGCCTTAATGGTTTCAATTCCATTAGGCTATTTCGGCGGAATTGGAGCAGCCTCGAAAAACGGAATCTTGGTGAAAGGTGCTAATTATATTGATGCTTTGGCAGAATCGGATACGGTTGTCTTTGACAAGACCGGCACATTGACCAAGGGTGTTTTTCAGGTAAGGGAGATTATTGCCAAAAATAACATAGCTGAGGAAGAACTTTTAGCTGCTGCCGCCGGAGCGGAAATATACAGTAACCATCCTATTACACAATCCATTAGAACTGCTTATAAAGAGAAGGCAGGGAAAGAAATCAGCGAAGAACAGGTTCAGGATTACCGGGAAATACCCGCACATGGGATCAGTGCCAGTGTTAATGGGTGCAAAGTTGTAGCCGGAAATGACCGTTTAATGCATAAGGAAAATATCCATCATGAAGATTGCGATGTCACAGGAACCAGTGTTCATGTTGCAATTGACGGAGTATATGCCGGGTATATCGTAATCTCTGATGAAATAAAAGTAGATGCCAAAGAGGCAATAAGCCGCTTAAAGCAGTTAGGAATCAGAAAAATCATTATGTTGACCGGTGATGAAAAAACCGTTGCCGAAAAGGTTAGCAGTGAACTGGGGATTGATTCGTATTTTGCAGAATTACTGCCGGAGGATAAGGTTACTAAGGTTGAAGAAATGGAAAGGGAAATTATGGGCAGAGCCAAACGAAAATTGGTTTTCGTTGGTGATGGGATCAACGATGCGCCGGTCATTACCAGAGCTGATATTGGTGTGGCGATGGGTGGGTTAGGCAGAGACGCAGTGATAGAAGCCGCCGATGTCGTTTTGATGGATGACGCTCCCTCCAAACTGGCAAGAGCGGTTGAAATTGCCAGGAGCACAAGACACATTGTCCGCCAGAATATTTATTTGGCGTTAGGAGTAAAAGCATTCTTTATACTATTAGGAACTTATGGTATGGCAAGTATTTGGGAAGCAGTCTTTGCGGATGTGGGAGTGACAGTACTGGCAGTATTTAATGCCAGCCGGACACTGCGGTATTGAAGGGCACCTGAAGAAGGATTAAGGGTGCACAAGCTACATCGGAAAGACGCTTGGACAAAAATGCCGCTGAGTAAAAAAATCCAAGAAAAAGTGTAGACTTTGCTCGATAAATTAAATATACTATAGTTAGATAGTTAGATGGTTATCTAACTATCTAACTATCTAACTATAGTATTGGGAGGTGAAGAAAGTATTATGCTTAATTTGCCCTTCAAAGCACTTGCCGATCCGAACAGGCGCAAGATTATTTTATTACTCAAAGAGCGGGATATGACGGCCGGCGAAATTGCGGAACAATTTGATATGACTAAGCCAAGTATTTCTCACCATCTTAATACCTTGAAACAAGCTGGACTGGTAACGGATGAGCGAAAGGGACAAAACATCTACTATTCACTGAATACTACAGTATTTCAAGAGGTTGTTAAATGGTTTTACAACTTAACTCGAGTTAATGAAGGAGGAATCAAGCATATCAAGAATAAATAATATATTAAAGCAGGATTGGCCGATAATAATGCTGATAATTTTCGGCTTTGCCCTTGGAGCATATTTTTATCCGTCGCTTCCTGACAGGGTACCTATTCATTGGAACGCGAGTGGGGAAATAGATGGCTATGGAAGTAAATTATTTGGTGCGTTTGGGCTGCCGGGGATAAGTTTAGCGATGTATATAATGTTTCTTATCCTTCCTTATATAGATCCGAGAAGAAAGAATTATACCGGCTTTAGGTCAACGTACCAGTTCCTGAAATATTTATTGATTTTATTTTTCCTGGGCTTGGAAGTAATGACCCTGCTGATTGCTTCCGGAATTATGGTCAACAAACCAATTTTTATTCAAGTCGCGGTTTCCTTGCTCTTTATCCTCTTGGGAAATGTGATGGGTAGATTTAAGCATAATTATTTTATCGGAATAAAGACACCCTGGACATTAGCCAATGAGGAAGTATGGAGAAATACCCATAGACTAGCTGCGCCGTTATGGGTATTTGGCGGCATTATCAATATCCTGCTTGCCTTTTTAGGAGCAGACTTTAACGGAATCGCATTCATTATTATTATGTTAGTAATCACAATTGTACCGGCGGTGTATTCGTATATTGCCTATCAGCAGATTATTCACGAATAAATGGTATGTTTATACTAACAATGATTTTCAAGAGGAGAAATTGCCTTCTCTAAGCGGGTTATAGCAGTGATATAAGAAAAATGGATAAACTTCATTGATGATCGTTATATTAATTAGGGGTAGCCAGAAGTGGCTACCTTATTATGAAAGCGACAGAAATATGGAAGTGGACGGATTATGGTAGTGGACAGGATTATGGTAGTGGACAGGATTATGGTAGGGCACAGAGATGAAAGAGTCACGAAACTGACGGATAGCATAGGTAGATTATCATGAAGCGATTAAGAAGGTTGGAAAAGGGATGATAAAAAAAGAATTTATTGTGACCGGCATGACCTGTTCAGCCTGCTCGTCCCGGGTTGAAAAGTGTGTATCCGAATTGCAGGGGACGCAAAACGTGAGTGTAAATTTGCTAACAAATCGTCTGCGTCTGGAATACGATGAGAGCATTGTCAATGAAGACAGGATCATACGGGCAGTAGAAAAGGCCGGCTATGGGGCTTATGTCAAGGACAGCCAAAAAGTAAAATCTGATAAGGACGGAGCGGATATCCCGGATAATCAAATCAGGGAGTGGAAAACCAGATTTCTCGGCTCGCTTGTCTTTTTGCTTCCGCTCATGTACATTTCAATGCACCAAATGTTGTACCAATGGTTTGGATTGCCCGTACCGTCCATTATCCAAGCCGCGTTTCATGGACATGAAAATGTTATTAGTTATGTGTTTGCCCAGTTTTTGCTGTTATTGCCAATTATCTATCTTAATCGAAAATATTTTCAAGTGGGCTTCAAACTTTTGTTTCACGGAAACCCCAACATGGACAGCCTGATTGCATTAGGATCCGCTGCGGCAACCTTTTATGGGATAATTGTTGTTTTCATCCTTGGCTATGGCCTTGGGCACGGTAATACCGAACTGGTAAATCGATACCATATGGATGTGTATTTTGAATCCGCCGCTACAATACTGACGCTGATCACGCTTGGTAAATATCTGGAAGCAAAAGCAAAGGGAAAAACAAGCGCAGCAATTGAAAAACTGATCCATTTAGCGCCGGACACGGCTCTTGTGATCAGAAACGGCGGCGAAACGGAAGTCCCGATCGAGGAAGTGGTAGTCGGGGATACTTTTCTGGTAAAACCGGGAGCCGGTATTCCTGTTGACAGCATTGTGTTGGAAGGTAGTTCCAGTGTCAATGAAGCAGCAATTACCGGTGAAAGCCTACCCGTTGCCAAAAAGGCCGGGGATCCGCTGATTGCCGCGACCATCAATGGCACGGGCTTTATGAAAGCCAGGGCTACCCAAGTGGGAGAGGATACTACCCTGAGCAAAATTATCAGACTGGTTGATGAAGCATCTTCCTCCAAGGCGCCAATTTCTAAGCTGGCGGATAAAATAGCCGGGGTTTTCGTTCCCGTAGTTATTGGTATAGCAGTCGCCGCGGTTGCCTTTTGGTTGCTTTCCGGCGCGACTTTTGAATTTGCACTTTCCATCGGAATCGCCGTGCTTGTGATTTCCTGTCCGTGCGCCCTTGGGCTGGCTACGCCGGTTGCCATTATGGTTGGCACGGGAAAAGGTGCGGAAAATGGAATTCTGATCAAGTCCGGCGAAGCTTTGGAAATTGCCCATAGTATTGATACGGTAGTGGTGGACAAGACGGGTACGATCACGGAAGGAAAGCCAATTGTTACGGATGTATTGCCAATCGGTATTTCTGAAAACTTGTTATTACGTATTGCCGTGGCGCTTGAGAATGCCAGCGAACATCCTTTGGCGGAAGCCATTGTCAACTATGGCCTCCAAAAACACATTTCCCCTGATCCGGTAGAAGATTTTGTGACGGTACCCGGGATGGGAGTTGCCGGTCGGCTGGAGGGTAAGGAATATATCGCCGGGAACACAGCTTTTCTGCAAACACGAGGAATACGGACAGATGAATGGCGGGAACAGGTTAGGCAATTAGCCGATGCTGGAAAGACTCCATTACTGTTTGCAGATGCCAAGCAGATAATCGGGATCATAGCGGTCGCGGACATGGAAAAACCGACAAGCAAAGAGAGTATAAACCTCTTGCAGAAAATGCAGCTGGACGTTATCATGCTTACCGGAGATAATGAAAGAACGGCGAATGCGCTTAAAAATCGCCTGGGAATCAAGGAGGCGATCGCTAATGTCCTGCCGCAGGATAAGGAACAAAAGGTGGCGGAACTGCAGCGCAATGGGCGTAAAGTGGCCATGATTGGCGATGGAATAAATGATGCGCCGGCACTTGTACGCGCAGATGTGGGAATTGCCATAGGCGCGGGCACTGATGTCGCGATCGGGAGCGCCGATATTGTATTAATGAAAAACGACCTCTTGGATGTGGTTACGGCCATTAAGTTAAGCAAAGCTGTTCTGCGGAATATCAAAGAGAATCTATTTTGGGCATTCTTTTACAACTGTCTTGGCATTCCACTGGCCGCCGGCGTATTTTACCCGGCTTTCGGATGGAAATTAAGTCCCATGTTTGCAGCTGCGGCGATGAGCTTAAGCAGCGTTTGCGTTGTCAGTAACGCGCTTAGGCTGAAATTTTTTAAAGTAAATCGTAATCCAAATGATCCACATGCTGATTTAGTAATGAAAAATACGGAGGATGGTATAATGAGAAACTGTATTATCAAGATTAACGGCCTAATGTGCGAACATTGCGAAATGCATGTCACAAAGGCACTAAACAAACTTGATGGTGTTAAGGTTAAGACAGTAAGTTATAAAACCGGCGAGGCAGAAATCGAACTGACAAAAGAGGTTAGCTCCGATATATTGAGAGCGGTTATTGAAGATGCGGACTATGAAGTGGTGAGTATCCAAGACTAGTGTTAGGGCGGTAAGCAATTTTATCCATATGTTCTTTACTGTTAACGTACCACGATCAAATCTATCTGATATTCCTCACAAGCAATAATGACTACGACTTCAGGAATCTACTTTATTCTGATCAGTGAAGTTACACCTGCTCAGGATATAAATCCTGATTTTTAATAATGTATATTAGCAATGCGGCTATATCGCCAGAGGGCTCGAATAGCTGTTAGGGCTGTGGCTATGGGTTCTTCATAATTCCAACCCTGGGTGTAAATCCCCTTATAACTCGGTTTAAATGAACCATCTTCAAGTTGAGAATTTAGGATGAAGCCTATCCCTTTTTTAAATACTTCTTTTGGAACTTTTCCATAATAACGCGCTAAAGCGGAGATTGCTAGGGAGGTTTCCGCAACTGACGATCCCCATCCACCATCTTCATTTTGAGCAGTAAGCAAAAACTTATATGATTTTCTGCGTGCCCATGCAACTCGCGGTGCTAGTTGCCATCTTTTCCAATCGAACTTCCATTTACTTAATAGGTCTAAGAACTGGGCTGTACTATAAATAGGTCCCTCATACCAGCTTGAAGTATATTCTCCACTTTCGCCCTGTTGTGATAAAAGCCAATCCAGTCCTCGCCAAATAGGAGAATCCTTGGACTGTGAATCAAATTGCCAAAGGGCTTCTAAAATGTGAATTGTTACATCATTACTTGGGATATATACTGGAAATTCGCATTTAATATTTGGTGGGGTCCCCTTGAAGCTAGGAAACGTCCCCCAACTGCCATCCTTATTTTGCAAACGTTTTAGCAATCGTACAGTTTCTCCATCTGTTTTACCTAAAGCTTGGTGAATTCCAATTAGTGCCACTGCGGTATCATCTAAGTCGGGATGAGTAAAAGGTGGGGTACTTCCATAACTACCATCCATATTCTGTGCTTTCTTTATCCATTCCAGAGCTTGCTTACTCCAACTTGCATCTCTCAATAAATCCGTTTCTGACATAATAGCAATTGCCCAACCTATTGCCCAATTTTGCAGTTGGTCAAAAGCTGGCCACCCTCCGCTTTGGTATTGCTTTTGTGCTAACCAAATAGCAGCCTTTTGTATACGATTATTATCGCCATGAAAGCGGAGTAGGGCAAGAATACACATGCTCGTGGCGACAATATCCCCTGCCCAGGATCCATTTTCCGTTTGCGTTTGAAGGAGGTAATTAACTCCTTGTTGGATGCCAATCTGATTATTAGCAGTTGTTAATAATGCGGCAGCTACTACAACCGGCCTACCGTATAGTGGTAATTTTTTGAGGACACTTTCTTCAAGTATCTTAGGAAACTTAATTTCCTCTGGAGTTGGTCCCTCTAATCCGGAAACTACTCGCTCACCTAATGATAAAATCATTCGAGAAAATTGTTTGGCTTGCGCAATAAGCCGAATTCTAGCAATCCAACCGCCCTCACTTCCTTGAAGAACTGTCCGTACTATTTTAGTGATTTCTTCATCAGGTTCATCACCTGGGAACTTGCCCCAACCTTGAGCACTTTTGTTTTGCCAAAGCCATTGTGCTCCCCGTTTTTGAGTAACTTCAAATCCACGCCCAATAGCAAGCAGGGCAAGGGTTGCCAGTGCAGTAGCACCTGGACTTATCGAAACCCCGTGAGACTCTCTTACTTGTCCGTTAAGGATTTGTTCTATACCAGTTGATACATATTGGTTTGCTTTTTGTAAACTTTCTTTTATCTCTACTGTCTGGTACATAAGGCCACCCCCGTTGTTATCTAAATAAGGGTTATACAATGGTTTATGCAAGACAGATCTGAGCCGTTAGTGTTTGAGAACAAGAATCTTGTAGTTGCGCCTGGGCTTAACAGGCCAAGCCCTTTAGCCGAAGGCTTATCTTGGGGAAGTTTGATTTGATGAATTTGGGGGAAAGAATTTTGGGAACGAGGTAGACAGACACGACTGATTTACCAATTTAATACAATGGTATAAAGATATGGCAAACTCATAGCCTCTGTTTTTACAGGGCTTATTTTATGGGAAGCGAACCTCCTGGGATTTTAACTGCTTTGTGTGGAGTAACTCCAACTTTTCAAATTCTCAAAACTAATATTATACAAAATTTGATGGGTATTTTTTGACTTGTCATGAGGGTTTTGCTAGAAAGCCATTGGATTGAAAGGCAGGTAGGAAATGATTGAGGCTAGAGAACTGACCAAAGTGTACCGGGAAGGACGTGGAATATGGAATATAAACTTTCAGGTCAGCCCAGGCACAGCGTTCGGATTTCTCGGTCCAAATGGAGCAGGGAAAACTACTACTATCCGCCTATTAATGGGTTTTTTAAAGCCGGATTCGGGACGAATAACGATCAATGATCTTGATTGTTGGAGAGAAAAGACTGAATTAAAGAAGATTGTCAGTTATCTTCCTGGGGAGCTTCATTTTATCGATAATTTAACCGGCCTTGAGTTTTTGGATCTTATCGCTGGAATGCACAATGATTGTCTTCAAATTAAGAAGAACCGGGGCTATTTTATTGATGCCCTCGAATTAGAACCAAAAACTCTCATTCGGAAAATGTCTAAAGGTATGAAGCAGAAATTAGGTATAATCTCGGCATTAATGTTGGATGCTAGTGTACTCATTCTTGATGAACCGACCTTTGGATTGGACCCCTTAATGCAAAAGATATTTATTGATTTAATCTTAGATGAAAAGAAAAAGGGGAAGACATTATTTATGTCTTCCCATCAATTTACGGAGGTTGAGCGCACGTGTGAACAGGTTGGGGTTATTCGGGAAGGAAAATTGCTTGGGATTCAAAGTATCTCTCAGCTTAGAGAAGCGGAGTACCATACTTTCGAAATTGAAGTCGAGAGTGAGGGAGATGTAGAGCTATTAAAACAGAGTCAATTAGACCTAATTCATATTTCGGGGGAATGTTACGTCATCCGTGTAATTGGTGAACTGAATAAACTGTGGTCAGCTCTTGCCCAAGTTCATGTCAAACGCTTTAGGCAACGTTCTCTGGAGTTGGAAGATACTTTTATGGATTTTTACAGGTAGTCATAAATTGAACAAGTGCCTGGTTATTGGTCAAGGTGGGGTGAATATGAATAAGGCTTTGTTTCGGGCAATGTTAAAGCAACATCAAAAGAAAGTAGTAGCTATTTCAACAGGAATTATTCTTTATGAAGGACTTCTGACCTGGGTTTATCCTGTAATTGCAAAAAATCAGGCAGTTACAGATATTGTGCAGTCTATCCCTTCTGGAGTAAAGACCGTGTTTGGGGTCCCAGAAAGTTCACTGGCCAATACATTTGAAGCATTTATATCAGCTCAATTTTTTGCAAGAATATGGGTAGTATTCATGGCCATATATGGAATTCAAACTGCGAATGCCTTAGTGGCAAAAATGGTGGATAATGGATCGTTAGCCTTTCTTCTCTCAACGCCGGTATCTCGAAGTGAGTTTCTATCAACTCAAACCGATGTTCTGATTAGCATTAACGCAATTTTAGTTGCTGCGACGCTTGTTGGACTATATTTTGGTACCTTTTGCTCAGGAATTAAAATCAAACACGGCAGGTATTTACACTTAGTCATTTTAGGATTTCCCTTTTTTACGCTGATAGGCATCTATAGTCTTTTTTTCTCAGTTTGGTTTGCTGATGAGGAACGAACTTTAACCTTTGCCGCAGGGTTGACGCTAGCTTTCTACTGTCTCGATGTTGTTGGAGGACTCAGTGCCAAATTTTCTTGGTTGAAAAGCCTCTCTCTTTTCCAATGGTTCCAGCCACAAAAGGTACTGGAGGGAACAACAAACTCTACAAGGCATATTGTAGGACTTAATGCCGCTTCGGCAATTCTTTGGTTTTTTACGAAAAAAGTATTTGATAACAAGGATCTGGCAATTTAGTTGTAGATGAGGTCCAACTATTAGCGTTTGAATTATGTATGCTGCATTTGTGACAATTGCTGATCTGGTTGCACTGCTTAATAGGTTTGGTAACACTCTCAGATTTTCCTAATAGTATATACTGGTCCTAAAACTTACGAGACTCACTTAAAACACAAGGTAAAAAAGTGGCGGAACATGCGGTATACTGGAAGAGGTGCTTGATGGGAGATTTACCTGCTAGAAAGAACAAAATATTAATTGACGGTTGGTATTTTAATGAATTGTGTCTCGATGACCTCCCGTTATACAATGAATATATGAAAAACACACCATATTCCACAGATGTTTTTTCCTGGAATTTTGCTTTTGCCTGGACAGAGGGACAGTCGAGTAATAGGCAAATTTTGTGGAAGATAGTTGATGATATGCTGGTGACCTTTGCATTGAGAAATAATAGTGTTTTATATTTATGGGCACTTCCTTTTGGCAAAGGTGATATCGATCAGGTTATTGAGGTTTTAAATAAATGTATAAGATTTTGTTTGAATCATAATAATGGAAGCATTACCAATACGCTTGTAAGAATAGTTAACAAACCACAACTGGATTTTCTCAAGGCCTCAGAGAGTTTTAATCAAAACTACAGTTATATGCCAATAATTGGTCGTGAAATAATTCTTAATTTACAAAATATGCTTGATTTACGTGGCAAAAAAATGAGGAATGTTCGAAATAAAGTGAACAAATTCCGGAGAGAATACCCCCATGCCATCATCCGAAGTTACAAAGTGGACGATTATAATGGCCTAATGGAGCTTCAGCAATACTGGACGGAAACCTCCGGAAAGAAATATCGGGAAGTATTCGACCTGCAAAGCTATAAAGAGCTTATTAAGAACCATGAGAAACTGGACCATCTTATACTTGTGGCAGAAGTTGGCAATGAATTAGTTGGCATGGTTACAGGTGGAGTAACTCCACAAGGGGAAGGATGGTCGTATTTTCTAAAGACAAAAAAGGATCTAAAAGGATTGTCGGAGACCATGCTGGTAAAACTGGCGCACAAATTCAGACAGTTAAATCCCAACATCCAATTTTTGAATGTTGGCAGTGATATGGGTCCGAAGGGATTGAGAGAATTTAAGCAGAAGTTCGATCCACCTTATTCATGGCGGAGGTACCGTATTAGACCAAACCGCAATTTTGTATGAGGAAATATAATAATACCTTTGTTAGGAGCCCACGTGCTTAGGGAAGCTAATCATTTTTTAAGAATCCTAACAATTCCCCGTAGTTTGCTTCAAACAATTTATCTTGATGGGCGGGATGGAATTTCCATCCCGCTTTTATGATCTCCGGCTTTAAATTATTTAACAATCAATCCAGCTGAAAATAT
>JBMNTM010000012.1:0-19615 GCA_050945735.1 Desulfosporosinus sp. | reverse complement strand
ACATGTAAACTAAATATACCAAGTAATGAGTACTCAGGTAACAAAGTTTACCATGTGATTTCACCTCCTCTCCTCAGAGAATTTCCCTTTTGCCGCTGTAAAGATTAATCGACTATGCACAAATGCATAATATATTTATCTTGGCATATTTTGATTAACCTTCACAACTGATAGGTTATTATTTATCCTGAGATCTACTTTATAGTACTTCAGGTATAGGGGATCTCTAGGTTCTCCCAGATTCTCCCTTATCTCCAAAACAAAATCCATAAAATCTTGCATACAGTATCTCCTGTCCATACAATATAATATTTAGAGGAAAATTACAATACTTTTATGCATTTCTGCAGAAAAGTCTATATTGTCTTGAATGTACATGTCAATTTTTTGAAAAAAAGAACGCTGGATACCACATGCGCTGTATTCCAACGTCCTTTTTTTAAATTAACTTACTTCTTTCTTTCGTACTATTACTTAGATAATAATACAGATAAGACCCCCGTTGCCGTCATTCACAATTCTCCGTAATGTATCCTGAAGCTTGTGTTGAGCATTTTCCGGCATCTTATATAGTTTATTTTGGATTCCTTCACGAACTAAATTATGCAGGGATTTGCCAAAGATATTCGATTCCCAGACCTTCTGAGGATCACTTTCAAACTCATCGAGTATATATTTTACAAGTTCTTCTGCTTGCTTTTCTGTACCGATCAAGGGCGTTATTTCTGTGGTCACATCTGCCCGGATAATATGCAGCGATGGAGCACTTGCTTTAAGTTTGATCCCATAATGCCCCCCTTGTTTCACAAGTTCAGGTTCTTCAAGGAACATTTCTTCAATTTGGGGTGTCACAACACCATAACCATTAACACGCACCTCTTCTATAGCTTCTGACAGTTTATCCCATTCCTTCTTGGCCATACTATAGTCTAGCACCAAGCGAAGCAATGTATGATCTCCTTCAATTTCCATCCCGGATAAATCCTGCAGGACAGTTTTAAAGAGCCCGTCGACAGCGGTGATTTCAATATTGGCTACCCCTGTACCTAAATTCATCTCTTTTAGGATAACATCCTGCGCATATTCACATTCTGTCAAGGCATCTAAGGCTTGTTCAATATCGCGTAAACGCCGTACCCCTTCGATAGCTTGACGGACAGTCTCTTCAAAAGCAGCTCGAACCGGATGAGCGGTATCGAGTTCCTCAACCCATTTTGGAAGATCAATATTGACTTCAGCTACCGGAAACTCATATAGTACTTCTTCAAGAATTTGAGTGATATCATCGTGATTCATTTCCAGACAATTCACTGCAATGACAGGAACTCCGTATTTTTCTTCGAGAGAACGGCATAATTCCAACGTATTTTCTGCATAAGGGCGCGAAGTATTTAAAATCACTACATAGGGTTTTCCAAGCTGGCGGAGCTCTGAAATGACCCGTTCCTCTGCATCATCATAAGCATCCCGTGGAATATCCGTAATCGATCCGTCGGTGGTAACCACGATACCGATGGTGGCATGATCACTAATCACTTTTCGAGTACCCATTTCGGCTGCCGCCTGAAATGACATCGGTTCGTCACTCCAGGAAGTTTTTATCATACGTGGTTCTTCGCTGTCTTCTGTCTCATACCCTAAAGCACCTTCTACTGTGTATCCTACACAGTCAACCAAACGTACATTCATGTGAATTGAGTCTTTGATCACAATCTCCACGGATTCTGATGGAATAAACTTTGGTTCTGTTGTCGTGATCATTTTTCCAGTCCCACTTTGCGGAAGCTCATCTTTAGCCCGCTCCCGCTCAAAAGCATCTTGAATGTTGGGCAGTACCAGGAGGTCCATGAATCGTTTGATAAAGGTGGACTTTCCTGTTCGGACTGGCCCGACGACACCGAGGTAGATATCGCCCCCTGTACGTTCTGCGATATCTCTAAAAATGTCTACTTTTTCCATTGATAATTCCCTCCCTTTTGAAGTGCTGTCCCCAATTTGGGGAAGGGCATCCACCTTATCTTCCCTTCCACCTCCCAGTAACGCATAATTTCCCGATAACCGGACTAGCACCTTAAGCAATATAAGTATATTGATACTCTTGGACAAATATGACACGCAATATAAAACGTAGAAAAGATTTTTATTCAACCTCTTCTACGTTTTATGAAAAAGAATATTAAATTATGTATCATTTAGAACCAGTTCATCTCCACAACTTCTTCAAGTTCGTGGCGTTTCCCCCGCATCATTAAATTCGTCACGGCTGCTTTCGGATCTGCGCCTTCAAACAATACTTTATATGCTTGTTCTGTAATAGGCATCGAAACATGTTTCTCAATACCAAGCCGATAGGCAATACGTGTTGCCCTAATCCCCTCCACCACCATTCCAACATCTTTAAGCACCGTCTCTAATGACTTACCCTGCCCGAGAGCGACACCGGCCCGTCGATTCCGGCTGTGCTCACTGGTACAAGTAACAATAAGATCCCCAACTCCCGATAAGCCTGCGAATGTTAATGCTTGTCCTCCCATTGCCACTCCCAAGCGTACAATTTCCGCTAATCCCCTGGTCATTAATGCCGCTTTGGTATTGTCGCCAAATCCTAACCCCTCGGCAATCCCGGTACAGACAGCAATGACGTTTTTTAAAGCACCACCCAGTTCAACCCCGATGACATCAGGATTCGTATACACTCTAAATTCCGGTGTCATCATCAGGTCTTGAACTACTTTCGCTGTTTTGATATCCGAGGCAACTACTACAGTTGTCGGCATATTCCGTCCCACTTCTTCAGCATGACTGGGACCGGACAATACGGCAATGGGATTTTGGGGAAGCTCCCTGGTCAACACTTCAGAAAGGCGCAGATGTGATGTCTCTTCCATACCTTTAGCCGTATTGACCACAATACAACCCGGCTTTAGGTAGTCCTTAACTAAACGGGCTGCTTGTCTGACACTATGAGAAGGCACACTTAAAACAACCAGATCGGCGTTTAAAAGTGAAAGATCCGTTGTTGGCAGAACTTCTGGCGGCAAAACAACGCCGGATAAATATCTTACATTCTCACGACGTTTGCTCATCAGGGCCATTTCATCCTTATCGCGACCGATGAGCGCAACTCGATGACCTGCATTCGCTAAAACAATAGCTAACGCACTCCCCCAGCTTCCGGCTCCATAAACTGCTACGTCAAGCATATTCTCCCCCCACTTTCGATGATATCTGCGGTTCGTAGTTCGAATTTCGCGCTTTGTTATTTGTCGATAAAACGATGTTCTGTTCCTTGGAACACACGTTTAAAATTATCCCGATGAAGAGCAATCACAACTAAGGCACCAACAACGCCAAAAACCCGGTAGGGAAACGGTTCCGGAAAAATCAAGACAGTGATTAGAACCGTTAGAGCCCCCAGAACTGAACCCATAGATACATAGCGGGTAATCCACACCACCACAAGAAATACTATAACTGCGAAAAACATCACTTTTGGCATCAAGACGGTAATAATCCCGAATCCGGCGGCAACTCCTTTGCCACTGGGGCGAAAGCCAAAAAGAGGATTCCAGCTATGGCCTACCATAGCGAGAAATCCGCCGATAATTCCTCCCCATGCGCCATAAGCCCATAAACCCAAAGAAGCAGCTATTGCTCCTTTTAAAAAATCTCCCAGCAATACCAAGATGCCCAGTTTCGCACCTAAAAGGCGAAAGGCATTCGTCGTACCGATGTTTCCGCTGCCGTGACGCCGTACGTCGATCCCTTTTAACCGCCCGGCTAAATAGGCAAAAGGAATAGCACCCATACAATACGACAAAATAAAAATTAAATAACCTGGCATGACTTAATCCTTCTCTTTCTCTTCATCTTTTTGTCGAACAACAATTCGAATCGGAGTACCCTCAAACCCGAAATGCTTCCGCATCTGGTTTTCTAAATATCGTTTATACGAAAAGTGCATCAGTTTTGAGTCATTGACAAAGCATACAAATGTCGGAGGCTTAACACCGACTTGAGTAAGGTATCGGACCTTTAATTGCCGGCCTTTATCGGTCGGAGGCGGATTGAGATGAAGCCATTCTCTCAGTAATGTGTTCAATATAGACGTCGTTACACGGGCTGAATTTTGTTCAGCTACAAAATCAACAAGATCCATAATCTTTGAGACCCTTTGTCCCGTCAAAGCGGAAACGAACATCGTTGGTGCATACTGCATAAAACTTAATTCTTCGCGAATACTCTTTTCAAATTTATTTATGGTCTTCTCATTCTTCTCAATAAGATCCCATTTGTTGACCACCAAAATAATTGCTTTACCTGCTTTATGTACATACCCGGCAATCTTTTTATCCTGTTCCGTTACTCCATCTATTGCATCAATAAGCATGAGGATCACATCTGAGCGATCGACCGCGCGAAGAGAACGAACAACACTATATTGCTCAGTTAGTTTATCTATACGACCTCTGCGCCGCATCCCTGCCGTATCAATAAGAACATAATGCTTACCATCTTGTTCAAAGGGAGTATCAATAGCATCTCGGGTAGTTCCCGGAATGTTACTGACTATGACCCTATTTTTCCCCAGCATGGTATTGACTAAGGATGATTTTCCCACATTTGGACGCCCAATGACAGCAATGCGGATCACATCAGAATCATACTCTTCTTCGTTATTCTTCGGGAAATTGGCAATTACCAAGTCGAGCAGATCACCGGTATTCATACCATGTACTGCAGAAATGGGAATTGGTTCTCCTAAACCCAAGCTAAAAAAGTCGTAAAGCTGACCTTCAATTTGTTTAAAATTCTCGACTTTATTCGCAGTGAGAATAACCGGTTTTTCAGACCTGCGCAAAATACGAGCAATCAGATCATCATCCGATGAAGGAGGTAATTGAGCATCCACTATAAAGACCACGACATCTGCTTCTTCTATGGCTATTTCCGCCTGCTGGCGCATCTGAGCAGCAAGTGGCGTACCTGCATCTTTGAATTCAATTCCGCCAGTATCAATCAAAGTAAATTTTTGTCCACGCCACTCCGCATCACGATAAAGTCGATCCCTCGTTACCCCCGGCATATTTTCCACAATGGCTACAAGACCGCCGGTGATACGATTAAATAATGTTGACTTTCCAACATTAGGCCGTCCCACAATTGCTACAACAGGTTTACTCAAAGCATTCCACCCCCATAGGATACCCAATCACATGCTCTAAAAAGGAGAACCCATTGTTTTCGACAATAATCGCCTTCCCATTAACTTTTTCTTCTAACCATTTCACGCTTAATTGGTCGAGAAAAATGTCTTCATCAGCCTTAAGCATCACACGCGGGATGAGAAACTCCTCCCCCGACAAATTTCCTAATTGATTAGCGATATCCTGAGCTGTAACCAAGCCAGCAACAGTAATGGATGAACCAAAAAAATCATTCCTAATTGCGTGTAATGTAAGCTTCAAACCACTTACTTGCTCCATCAGACGATCCCGATATAATTCAAACAATTCCTGCGCCGATGTCCCGGTAATGAGATGTACATGACGTTCCGGTAAAGCTTTAGGCAATTGCCTCCAGCCGGCTTCCAGCTCCATGATAAATTTTCGAGCCATTCCCACACCATTTTCTAATTGCGGGAAATCGTCATAAATAACGGCATCAGGAAACGCGCGCTTAGCCAAAACATAAAATTCATCGGCAAAATAAACAAAATGCCGTCCTATCTGATCAAAGAAATGCTTTTGCCATGTCTCCGCTTGATCCAATAAGCAGTTCGCTTCAGCTGACGAGAACGCGCGCAGAGGTGTAAGCTGTTCCCGGTAGCGAGTTAACCCCACCGGCACTACTGCAATTGATTGCACGGAAGGATAGAATTCAGCTAACCGTTCGATTGTTTCTCTCAACACATCTCCATCGTTATAACCCGGGACTAAGACAACCTGAGCATGTATTACAATTCCAGCCTTGACAAAACGTTTGATTTGTTCCGGTAGCTTTCCCGCGCGTGGGTTATTCATAAGACGAGTACGCACTTCCGGGTTCCAAGCGTGAACAGAAATATAAAGTGGACTAAGATGCATTCTAATAATTCGCTTAATTTCTTCCTCACTCAAATTAGACAGGGTAATAAAACTTCCTTGTGTCAATGATAAGCGGTAATCATCATCTTTATCATAAAGCATTGCCCTCATTCCTTTTGGCATTTGGGCAATATAACAAAACAAACAATTATTGTGACATTTCTTTAGGCCGTCAGTGCTTATTGTCTCTACCTCTAACCCTAAGAAGTCCCCTGGTTCCTTCTCTACGCTAATTTCCCATAATTCACCATTTGGTTTTTCAATAAGCAGAGTATAATCTTCTTCTGATATGCCAAACTGAAAGTCAATGATATCGTTAATCTCTTGTTCATTCACAGCAAGAACCCGATCTCCGGCTTGAACCTCCATTTGTTCAGCAATACCTCCAGAGTCAACCGCTGCAACCAAAAGCCCTTTAGGCAAAACAGTTCATCCTCCTGACATTCCGGATCAGGACATAACCCAGCCACAATCGTTATAAGTATACTACAAAACTCATACACCTGCTACAGAAGTTTCTGTTCTTCCATGGATTTATAGTTCTTATCCCGATTTGCAGACCGCAACAGCTGTTCGTCGATCTGAGCTTTCTTTTCTTTTTCAGTATAATAATAATACGCTTGACGCAGTCCTGCCCATAGTGCAAAAAAAGCCACGCCAAAATTCCAAATAAACGCATCCGGAAAGTCCGCATGCCTCACTATTCCCTCGTAGGTAAAACGTACTAAAGCTTGGTTCAATAAGATGCTTCCCGTGAAAGCAGCCGCAGTTCCCCAATAGGATTTTCCAGTCAACCAAGCGACTAATATCAGCACAAGAGTATAGATCCACAAACCATAAGGAATAACACCAGGTACATTCACTAAAAAAAGTGTTTCCATGCTTAAGACGAAGCTAGTTATGATTAACGGTATTATCCGCTTTTCAGCACGCTGCCATGCCCAGAACAAGAAAACAAGCATGACTGTCAGCCGCGCAAAGTGCCAGTGCCAAGGAATTGTCGCAGGAAAAACCATCTCTGCACATTTTCCAATTAGCCAAGCAATCAAAAGTATCTGAAAAAAGCGTCGTGAGGCTCTTTTTTCAGCCCAGGCAGCAAGTGCTAAGAAAAAAATCACCCATTCTCCATAGGGGAAATCCAAATGAACCCCCTCCTTAAACGGACCTCATACTTTATTATTACCGTTTAAGCAGAGATTACACTGGGACTTGTTCAGGTTCATTGGCAGAATGGCCGGAAGGAGCTTTTTGACGATAACGGGATATATTTAAGATCAAACCAAGTTCAATTAATGTAATAATCAGGGAACTCCCTCCATACGAGATTAAGGGAAGTGTAATTCCAGTTACCGGTAATACCCCAGTCACAACGGATAAGTTAACTGTTGTCTGAATCGCTAACGAGGACGTTAATCCAAAACCCAAAAGCCTTCCAAAACGATCCGGGCATTCACGAATTACCTGGTAGGCACGGGAATACAATAAAATTAAGAGAACTAATAAAAAAAAGGCACCCATAAAGCCTAGTTCTTCTCCGACTATGGCAAAAATCATATCCGTATGGTTTTCTGGTAGAAAACCGTATTTTTGCAAACTCCTGCCCAAGCCAACACCAAACAAGCCACCCGTGCCAAAGGCTATCTCAGCGTTGGTAATCTGATATCCTGCATCTAAGGCGTATTTCCAGGGATCTAACCAGACTATAATACGTTCCCATTGATAACTACGAATAAAATAAAAAAGCGGGACTCCAAAGGTTGGGATAGCCGCTATAAACCAGATAGTTGGAAGTTCCGTCTGAAATAACATCACAGCACAGGTCATTGCTAAAACCAACGTCGTCCCTAAATCCGGTTGTTTATAAACAAGGCCCAAAATGAGGACCATGACGGAAATCAGTATTCCCAACGGAATACGCCAATTGTACCCGCGTTTGATCGGATATCTGTCCAATATATGCGCAAAAAATAGCACCATAGCCAATTTAGTGATTTCAGATGGTTGAACATTAATTCCGCCAATTGTGATCCAGCGAGCTGAGTCCAATGTCGTACTTGAGTCCGTTGATATCACTGCAATCAGTAAGCAGATACTGATAAGGATGCTAAGCCCGGCGAACCGACGCCAAAATGTATAAGGAACTATAATGACAACAAAAGCAAACAGAGAACCGATGAGCGTCCACTTTAGTTGTTGAAAAACATAGAAATACGTATTTTGCGTAATGTTAAATCCGCTTACTGCTCCGGCGTTCATCACCATTATTAAGCCAAAAGCTAAGAGGGCAAGTGTCAAAAATAAGATCCGGAAATCAATCGGAGAAGTAGGTTTTAGTTTGGCCATTTAGATCCCATAGCATCACCGATAGTAACCGGTTCGATTTTAGATTGGGGGACAACAGCTTCGGCATCACTTGCTTTAGCAACATCTTTAACCGCCTCACGTAGACTAAGACTTATCCGTTTTGCCTCAGGCTTACAATCAATGACCTTAGCGCTAACCATATCCCCTACTTTCAGCACCTCACTCACCTTACTAATGTGATGATCCGCTATTTGGGAAATATGAACTAAGCCATCCACCCCGTCGACAAGTTGAATGAAAGCACCAAACGTGACAATGCGTACTACTTTACCTTCAACTATTGATCCAACAGGAAATTTTTCGCCCACCTGAGTCCAAGGATCTTCTTTTAGTTGTTTAAGCCCTAAGGATAGTTTTTCAGTATCCGGTTCCAATTTTAAAACTTGGACTTCCACTTCATCCCCCGTTTTCAGTATCTCTGAGGGATGCTTAATCCTGGTGTAGGCCATTTCCGAAATATGAAGCAATCCATCAAGCCCACCGATATCTACAAATGCACCAAAATTAGTTATACGGCGCACAATCCCGGTCACCACATCACCCACTTTAAGGGTTTCAAGTAAATGTTTGCGCTTACGCGCTTGTTCTTCTTCCAAAATGATTTTTTGGGAGAGAATAACTTTCCGCTTGGCAGGAACAAATTCAATGATTCGAAGACGAAGGGTTTGACCCAAAAATTGGTTAAGATCTTCAACATAGCCAATTTGTATTTGAGAAGCGGGAACAAAACCACGTAATCCTACATCAACCAGTAAACCGCCTTTGACCACCTCAATGACTTTTGCCTGAATCTCTTCTTTGCTTTCTGCGCACTTTTCCAGTCGTTCCTTTGCTTTTTCTTCATCCGCTTGTCGTTTGGAAAGAACAGTATACCCCTCTTCATTTTCTACACGAACTACCACCGCAGTTACTTCATCCCCAACAGATAGGTCCTCCGGGAGTGTTTGGCGGACACCTTTCTCATCGACAAATGGAATGATGCCTTCTGATTTCCAACCAATATCAACAAACATCTCCTCATTTGTTATTTTAACGATCTTACCAGTAACCCTGGCTCCAAGGTGAAGATCTTTAAAGTTCTCCAACCAATTGGCCATGTCCATTTCATTTTCATTCATGTCAGACATTTTCTGATAAACCTCCTCAATTATCCAATCTGGTGTAGAAGCCCCAGCAGTTAAGCCCGCACATTTAGCTTCTTTAAACCAGTCGACTTCTAATTCCTCCGCAGTTTCGATTAAATATGTTTTCGTGGATTTCGCACAGATACTAGCTAGTTTTCGTGTATTTTCACTATTTCGCCCACCCACAACTATCATAATGTCAACTGTTTGCGCTAATTGCTGAGCAGCCTTTTGACGTTCTGCTGTTGCGTTACAAATCGTGTTGTGTACAGTAAGATCTCCAGTATGGTGTTTAAGCTCATCCACAATCTCTTCAAAACTTTCTTTAAGTTGGGTTGTCTGTGCTAAAATCGCCAGTTGTGGATAAAATGGCAGTTTTTTTGCTTCTTCAAGTGTTTGAATAGGCAAGGCATTTTTTCCGGCCCAGCCCAAAATGCCTTGCACTTCAGGATGGAGTTTATCACCCATGACAATAACTTGCTTCCCTCTCTTAGAAGACTCTGCAGCAAGTCGCTGCGCTCTCTTAACAAAAGGGCAAGTTGCATCCACTATTTGAATTCCTTTATTTTCAGCCTCATGATAGACACTGGGGCCCACACCATGGGACCGGATAATCAGGGCATGTTCGTCTGATACCTCTTCCAATGCATTCACAACGTGAATTCCTCGCTTTGCCAAGCGCTTTACAACCTGTTGATTGTGAATAAGTGGTCCAAGGGATACAGAAGTTGAAGTTTCCGCCGTCCGTTCTGCCATATCCAAAGCGCGTTTAACACCAAAACAGAACCCAGCTTTTGCTGCTAGTTTAACTTGCATAACCAAGGACCTCCAATGAATTATAAACAATTAGTTCTCTACTTGTGCTCAAAATCCTGCTTTATAACGGACAATTCCTGATCATCTTCCAGCCTGCTGCGTCAAAGCTACAATTTGGGCTACAATTTCTTCCACTCTCAAACCGGTGGTATCCAAAATAACCGCTTCTGGAGCTGGCTTTAGCGGCGAAATCTCTCTCTCAGTATCTTGTTGATCACGTTTTTGCAAATCTTGAATAACTTCCTCTAAAAGCACATTTTTTCCAGCTTCTACAAGTTCTATCCAGCGTCGATAGGCCCGTTCCCGGAGAGTTGCTGTCAAGAAGATTTTGAGAAAGGCTTCCGGCAAGACATGTGTCCCTATGTCACGCCCATCCATAACCACTCCGCCTCGCTTAGCCTCATTGCGCTGCAATTCAACCAAGCGTTCCCTCACCCCCCTATAGGCAGCAATGGTAGAAACAGCACGAGAGATTTCCGGACTTCTAATCTCCTCAGTGACATTCTCCCCATTACACCAGACCGTCCCTTCATTCGAATGATCCAGGAATACCTCAGTAGATTTAGCAATTTGGGATACGCTATGTTCGTCTTCTAATGGAATTTTGTTTTTTAAGGTTTGATAAGCAATAACCCGATACATGGCTCCGGTATCTACATAGAATAAATTTAACTGCTTTGCTACCAGCTTAGCTACTGTACTTTTGCCTGCACCGGCCGGGCCATCGATGGCAATTTGCAATTCCTGTTGTTTTTGCTTCACTAAAATTCTCCTTTTACTAAATCGGTAATAATTAAACCAGCAAACTTGCTGCGATCAATATAGCAACAATGTTATTCAATGCATGTAAGCCAATAGCAGGATATAGTGATTTATACTTATCATAAAGATAAACTAAAGCCATTCCTAAAATAAAACGCGGGAAAAATCCGTAGGCCTGGAAATGAAGAGCGGAAAAAATTGCCGCACTCATTACAGCTGAAGTCCACTTTCCAAAGTACGCTTGCAAGCTTCCAAAAATAACTCCACGAAATATCGTTTCTTCCACCAAGGGGGCTATTACACCTGCTAAAACTAAATTCAGAATTAAAGTATACCAAGTGGCTTGTCCTAATAATTTAGCATAAACATCTACATCAGCATCCGGAGGGTTCAGGCCATGCCGGTAAAGAAAAATTGCATAACAGATATTTATAATCCATGTTAAAGCATAGATCTTTAAAATCTTTGAAAATGCCTTTTTCAGTGGCACAGAGTGCCAACCAAAATCAGCCCAATTCCAGTGCCGAATTCTCTTAATCATCCAAATCAAAAGAGCAAAGGATAACTGCGTTAGAAAAGCATTAAGATACATTACGATGCGCTCATGAGGCCAGTGTTCCATTAACCAGAACGTTCCAAAAGCCAATAAAAGATAAATAAAAATAATTCCGCCTAAGACCAAAGCCAAATCGACCCAATTCAGGGAACGTTTCAGAAAAAAATTCGATTGAGTTTCTTCATTCATATTTACACTCCTCTGCGAACCCCAATCTTTCCTAATAATTACCGTAAATTTCCGGAATGAATTTAGTCAAAAAAGCCATGCTAAACAGAAGAAAGGAGGACTGAACATGTTTTATCAGCGAAAACAATATCATGCTAATGGATTCCTCTTTATACTAAGTCTATTAGTAGCTTTCTTACTCGGTAGAAAATCTGAACAGTATGATATTACCATTATATCTCGTGGACATAGACATGAACACAAACATGAACATGAACACGAACATAATAAAAAAATAAACGAAAAGGTAGATATGATGGACGAGCCGGACATTTATCCGCCAATCTGTCCTGAATAATTTTTGATTTAATATATATTCCATATTAAATTAAACTTAATTATAGTATAGCTTAACTTTACTTTATTTAACATAAAATAAACTCCGGGGATTATTCTCGGAGTTTTTCATTTTTATTATACCTAATTTATACTAGAACTGTAAACCGTTGATAAAGTTATTTATTAATATCTTTATACATAGATGGAGTTTTCGAAGCAGGAAATATCATTGAACCGATGAGCAAACAAACAAAGCTTGCCAATAATCCAACATACAGGGGATCCATGCCATTAGGAACACATAATTTCCAGACTAAATCTGCTCCCGGACCTGCCACAAGAGCAATTAAGCCCGCTTTAGGGCTAACCAATGTCGAAAAGAAAATTGCACCTAATAAGGGAAAGCAAATTGTAGCCCCACGCAATCCCATCGACAAAAAACTCCATTGTAAAATCATAGATTTCGTATTCTCAGTTACAAATAATAGACTGAGGCAGGCAACAGCCACAATAAGTCCTTTAGACATATACATCAGTTTCTGTTCACTCGCTTGCGGTGAAATAAATCTTTTATAAATATCCTTTGTTAAGATTGTACTGATTGCAAGGGTTAGTCCTGCGCCAGTTCCGATTACCGTAACCAGAAGAGTTCCCAAGACAATACCCCCCATCGAAGGAGGAAGGTAGTAGATCACAAAGTTTGGTAAAGCCTCTGCAGAATTCATCGTTGGGAAATTGATTTTCATATACATACCAACTAATATTCCTGCTACACCGGCGAGAGGTATTAAGCAAGCAGAAACCAGTGCCCCACGTTTCGCAGTTGCCGCATCCTTAGCAGCAAACATCGCTTGAAAATAAATTTGTGTGGAAATAACACCGACAATTACTGATAAGCCCGCTGCTAAATCAACGGTAAAGCCACGCCCAAAAATACTCAGGTAAGGAAAAGCAGGCAGACCACTGATTAAACTGGAGATCCCCCCTGCTTTGAGATACACCAATACGCCAAGCACAATTAATGAGCCATAGAGGAGAATTAATTTTGCAATACCTGTCATACCTGCACCCTTCAAACCGCCAAAAAACACGTAACAAATAACCAAGATGATTGTAATGAGCGCCCCTGAAATCGAATTAAGTTGAAACATCGAACTTAAAAGCGCTATAGCAGCAAGGATTTGAGCAACGAAGCTAAGAAACATGCCAATCGAACTGAAAATAGTGATTATCGGTCCGGATTTGGGACCGTAGGTTGTGACTAAGAATTGAGAGATGGTTTCTTTACCGGATTCACGCAAAGGTTTTGCCAAATAAAGTCCTAAGAGCAAGCACCCAATCCCTCCGCCCAGAGTGAACCACCATGCTGATGCCCCGACATTAAAAGCAAGCTGAGCTGTCCCAACTGTGCATGATCCGCCTACAAATGTCCCCATTATGGTGCCTGCAACTAACGAGGTACCGGCTTTTCCTCCTCCTGTTGAGAAATCTGCTGCAGATTCGACCCGGGTTCCTGCATAGACGCCTATTCCTAAAACCAAAATCGTAGTCAGAATAATAAAAATCATGTGTACCAAAGTTAATTGCATACTACTCTTCCTTCGCTGCTTGAAATTTCCTATCCAATTTATTTCTAATTCTATTCCAACGAACTTCTAACGTAACAACGTCATCTTAATATAGACATGTATGCCAGACAGATTGTCCAAGTGTTATTCCAAAAACATTAAAAGGGGTGGATTCACCCCGTACTGATAGTATTTTCCACTATCGAATTACAAATCCCTAACATAATGATTTCTGCCCAGACTCAAGTCTTCAGCCATAAATTCCTCAATCGATCCATCCGGGAATCTGACGAGCAACCCGCCTTTTGTACTAATATCGATTGCCTTTCCTTGAACAGGACCTTTATCTCTATTTATTGAAACATCCCTACCCAAGGTTACATTGTTTTCCAGCCATTTCGTTCGCAGATAGGAATGGCCTCCGTGAAGAAAACTATGATAGTGTTTATCCCAGGAGCTAATAAACTGTTTCAATACTTGCCAACGAGAAATATTTTGCCCTGACTCCATCCTAAGTGAAGTACTTGTTTCCCTGCAATCGGATGGCAGTTGACAGGTATCGAGATTAACATTAATTCCAACTCCGATAATGACATGCTCCAAAGCAGTTTTAGAAAAAATACTCTGGGCTAGTATGCCACATACCTTTTTGCCACTCATTACTACGTCATTTGGCCATTTAATTCCTGCCTTACAGCCTGTCGTTTTATTAATAGATTCAACAACGACCACACCACATAATAAGGTAAGCTGCGGAATTAGTTTTCCATTGATTTCAGGTCTTAAGACCATAGACATCAATATACCCTGACCTGGCGGGCATATCCACTGGCGGCTAAACCTACCCCTACCGGAAAGCTGTGACCTGCTCAGCACGATGGTACCTTCTGAAGCTCCGGAACGGGCTAATAGTTGGGCCACACTGTTCGTTGACGTTACTTCCCGGTATAGGTAAATATTCTTACCCATAAAATGAATCCGTTTATGAGGCAAGGCAGCTTCTCCATTGACCTTCTCCTTTATAGTTGCCATTTCCCTGAATTCACCTCAATCTCCAAATTAAACCCTCATAAATTACACTTGTGATATCACAGCTTAGCTGCTGCCGAAGTATTATTACATTATTTTGTTCGGGAAGTAAATCCTCATCGAACTACCTTCTTGATTACATCCAAAAAGTCAGGATACGATACATCAGCTGCTGCCATGTTTTCCACGCTGACCCCTTCCTGAGATACTAACCCAGCAATTGCCCACGCCATAGCCAACCGATGATCTCCCAGACTGCTCGCCTTCCCACCGTATAAGGAAGGTTGACCTTGAATCCGCAACCCATCGGGAAGTTCCTCAACCTTTGCGCCCAAGGCAAGTAAACCCTCAGCCACTGCACGGATACGGTCTGTTTCCTTAACCCTTAGTTCTCCAGCATCCCGTATGACAGTTATCCCTTCAGCAAGACTTGCCGCCACTGCCAAAATGGGAATTTCATCAATCAAACGTGGAATCATATCCCCGCCTATTTCAATACCGCGAAGCTCTGCATTACGGACACAGAGTGTTGCTCTGGGCTCACCACAGATTTCTGTGACATTGCTCAACTCTATATCCGCGCCCATAGCTCTAAGAACGTCCAATATCCCTGTACGAGTCGGATTTATCCCGACATTGGGTAGAAAAATCTCTGCACGGCCGGCTAAACTTCCTAAAACCAAGAAGAAAGCAGCCGATGAAATATCTCCCGGTACAGAAACATCTTGACCGGTTAGACGGCCTCCTCCGTGCACCCTTACCATGTTCTTATCGCTTACAACCTCGACTCCGAACCCCCTGAGCATTCGTTCAGTATGATCCCTGGAAAGAGACGGTTCTTCCACCCTTGTTTCACCGCTCGCTCTCAACCCCGCCAGGAGAATGGCTGATTTAACCTGGGCTGAGGCCACAGTTGTGCGAAAGCTTTGTCCTTGCAACTGCCCGCCACTTATGGTCAAAGGAAATATATTACCACCAAGGCGCCCCAGAATCCGTGCGCCCATTTGCCTGAGAGGTTCGGTTACACGCCGCATTGGCCGAGAACGAAGGGACACATCCCCGGTCAGGGTGACAGCAAACGGGCTCCCGGCCAGGGCTCCAAGCATCAGCCGCGCAGTAGTCCCAGAATTCCCGGCATCAAGTACGTCCGAAGGCTCCTGCCAGGCTTCCATACCCTCACCGCGAATCCAAACCTCATTCCCCTGTCTTTCCCAGGAGACTCCCAGTTGTTCTAAACAACGAAGAGTACTTAAACAGTCTTGACCAAAGAGAAAATTTGATATATGAGTTTCTCCATGGGCCATCCCACCCTGGAGCGCTGCCCGATGAGAAATTGATTTATCACCAGGAACTACGATTTCTCCTTTTATTCCGGAGACCGGCTTAATATACACACCCCGCATAATTACTACCTGCCCTCGTTATCGATTAACGGATAAAACATTTCTATACTACTTAAGCAATACATCGCGCACCACATGAGCTTTACGAAATGCTTCAGCAATAGCCTCTCCGTCTCCCTGCTGAAGGTACCTCTGTAATTCCTTGATTCTTTTTTTCCAAAGAGTAAGCCCACCGAAGATTGCATCGGAATTTCTCGTCATAATCTCCTTCCACATTTCGGGTGAACTATCTGCAATTCGCGTTAAGTCCCGAAAACTCCGTCCGGCTAACGCTAAGGCCGCTCCCTCTTCCTGAGAAGCATCCTGCGTTGCTAAAGTCAGTGCCACCGCTAACAAATGGGGAATATGACTAACCATCGCCACTTCAACATCATGAACCATTGGTTCACGAAATACGACCATTGCTCCAAACCCTTGAAGCACATCTACAAGCTTCTGAACCACGTATTGCGGACAATCCAGAGGAGTAAGGACATAAGGATAACCTTTAAAAAGATTGGGATCTGCTACTCCAAACCCGCACTGTTCCGAACCGGTCATTGGATGCCCGCCGACAAAATAAAAGTTAACCGTTCCCTTTTGCGCATTGAGCCGCGCTTTTTGGCAAATCTCCCCTTTTAAACTTCCTACATCGGTGACAATTGTTCCCTTAGGAATCCTGCCAACCAATTGATCATACCCCTGCGCCAAGGCCTGAAGGGGAAGAGCTAAGACAACCAGATCGACCTCCAAAAACTGTGGCATTTCCGTCCAACCTGCCTGCACCCAACCGCGGCTCATGGCTTGATCAATACTGGCTTTATCCGGGTCAACCGCAAAAATATCCCAGCCGGAAAGGTGTAGTGCTCCTGCCCAAGATCCACCAATCAGTCCTAAACCGAGGATACAAGCCTTCGGCTTACGCAGACCTGACCAACCTGGTGTCAAAATTTTTCCCGGGCCTTCTAACATGTTCTCACTTCCCCCAATTGACGATCGAGTACGCTGGTAAGCCTTGCCAAATCCGCCATCATTATTTTAAATTTTTCCGGTGTTAAAGACTGTTTTCCATCTGAAACCGCCTTTTCCGGATGGGGATGAACCTCAACCATTAAACCATCTGCTCCGGCGGCCAGGGCCGCTTTTGCCATCGGATGAACTAAATGCCACTTACCGGTTCCGTGACTGGGGTCAACAATAACCGGTAAATGGGAAAGAGTGTGCAGAGCAGGGACCATGCTTAAATCAAGCGTATTTCGTGTATAAGTTTCATAGGTACGTATACCCCGCTCGCAAAACATCACCTGGTAGTTACCTCCATCCAGGATATACTCAGCTGCCATCATCCATTCTTCCAAGGTAGCAGCGGGACCTCTTTTGAGCATTACCGGTTTCCCACACTTGGCAACTTCTTTAAGAAGGACAAAGTTCTGCATGTTCCGTGCACCGATTTGGAGAACATCTGCATAATTCGCCACCAAAGAAACATCCTGCGCATCAATCACTTCTGTGACCACTAACAGTCCGGTCTCCTCACGCGCAGCTGCTAAATAGCGCAATCCTTCTTCTTCTAAGCCTTGGAAGGAATAGGGAGAAGTACGGGGTTTAAAGGCACCCCCACGCAAAAAAGTTGCACCCGCCTCGCGCACAGCATGTGCAGTTTCCAAGATCTGTGCTTTACTTTCAACAGCACATGGACCAGCCATCACATGAATCCTACTACCTCCAATTTCTTGTCCCCCAACCCGAATAATGCTATCTGCAGCATGAAACTCCCGGCTGACTAATTTATACGGGGCCGAAATAGGCAACACTTTTTCTACCCAAGGCAACGCTTCTAAATTAAGAGCTTGCATGCGCGTACGATCTCCAATTGCCCCCATTATCGTTTTCTCCACTCCTTGAGAAAGATGTATCCTAAAGCCCTCCTCAGTTAACCGTGTGGAAATTTCTTCAATCTGTTCTACCGTCGTACCCATCTTCAAAACAATTATCATTTTCTCCTGCCCCCTTCTACCATACTACTTGACCAATATTAATACTTGCCCTTCCATGTCTTCTTCCATGTGCAGATACCAAAAAGGCACCCCTGAATAGAGGGTGCTCAGACTCTTAATTTCCCCCATCCTACAATCCTACAATCCTACTTTTCTTAAACAGCCCTTCACGAAGCACCACAGGAACCCCATGGGCGACCATCCTACATGCAGCTTTGCCATACAAAGCCAGTTTTTCACCACTAGCAGCAAATATTTCACTAGTATTTAAGTTATTTTACCATAGAAAGGGCTGTTCCCACAACACTACACTAATTTAAACTCTGAAGAGTAAATTTAGTGAAGCTCTTTATGTATGCAATAACGAGAACACTGAGTGTAAAGATTTTTAGCAAGCAAAATCTGTTTTATGTAATTAAAACCAGCTTTTGGCTTAATACTGTTTTAGCTGAGAGCCCAATTTTGCATCATAGTAATACAAAACCTATAGCTACTTTTTATTATCAAGACTAGCCAGGTCCTTGCGTAATACTATGGCATTGCGCAAAAAAACGTGCCTGATTTCCGTTTGAGAACGTGTAGTATTGACATGTATCAGCACACGAATACAACGGGAAAGGCCATTAGGGACAGGTATTTCTGTGGCACAAAGGAGCGGTACTAACTCCCAGCCAATCTCCCGTGCACTGGTCGCAGGATAACCGGCATTTAAATCCGGCGTAACAGTAAATATGGCACTCACTAAATCATCCTTACAAAGCTGATTCTCCGCTAGAATCACTTGTAAAAGTTCCTTGGTCGCTTCGCTTATCTCTGCAGCATCATTACTATTTACTGTTGTCGCACCTCGAATTCCCCGAATCATGTGCTAACCTCCTACTTCTTTGGGAGCGACGCGATGTCCTAATCCCACGGCAACCTCATCCAAATGTAAGAGCCCGATTCCAAAGAAAATCGCAACACTCAAATGCTCCTCTTGACGGGCAATTCCAATCTTCCCACCAATATTCAAGCCTATTGCTTTATTCATAATTTGACTTAAGGCTTCACGTGCTGCACCGGCTACTGCGCCTTCATCCCCATGTGTCTGCCTGATTACTCCTTCACGTTTGGCGGCTACTACAGCCCGTTCTACAATTTTGCGGATCGAACTTACGTATTCCCCACCGTAATCAACTGCAGCAGTTTTGACCCCCACGCGAAGATAAGAATCTTTTATGTAGGCTTCTTCTTCCCTGCTCTCGGTCATAGCCATTTTTAAGGCCGCGAGTGCTATTTTTTTACTTTGTGTCATCATCAAGTTTTCTTCCTTCCTATAGTTACACTTACACCATTTAGTTACACTTACACCATTCCTAATTAAAAATAATATCTAATAACTTTTAGATCACCCAAATGCATAATCAATACGGCTTTACCACTAT